>NZ_AP025145.1:2100000-2363338 GCF_019977755.1 Vibrio penaeicida
AATTGCGGCAGCTGTCGCTATCACCGGCTGTAGTTTGCCTACTGAACCAGAGAATGACACTCCAAAACAGTTTGCTCAACACATCAAAAACATCGCTATAGAATACCCTGTCACCAAGAAAGTGAACGTGGTAGATGAGTATTTTGGCGTAAAGATAAGCGACCCATACCGCTGGCTGGAAGATGACCAAAGCAATGACACCGCTGAATGGGTAAAATCTCAAAATGAGTTAACGTTCGAGTATCTAAATCAAATTCCATATCGACAAAAAATTGAAGACCGTCTCACGGAGCTGATGGACTATGAGAAAGTTGGCAAACCATTTAAAGAAGGGAAATACACGTATTTCTATAAAAACGATGGGCTGCAAAATCAATTTGTTCTCTATCGACAGGTAGACGATAACGAACCAGAAGTCTTCATTGACCCGAACACATTCAGTGACGACGGCACCACATCAATGGCAGGTATCAGCTTCTCTGAAGATGGCTCCCTTGTAGCCTACCAAATTTCAGAGGGTGGCAGCGACTGGCGCAAAGTGATCGTACTGAATACCGAAACCAAAGAAAAAGTGGGTGACACACTCATTGATGTGAAATTCAGTGGTGTATCTTGGTTGGGCAATGAAGGGTTTTATTACTCTAGCTACGACAAACCAAAAGGCAGTGAGCTTTCTGCTAAGACTGACCAACATAAGCTTTATTTCCATAAGCTTGGCACCAAACAGAGTGAAGACTCTCTGATCTTTGGTGGTACCGACGCTGAAAAGCATCGCTATGTGTACGGCTACACTACGCAAGATGATCGTTATCTTGTTGTTTCGGCCAGTGTCTCCACCTCTGGCAATAAGTTGTTCCTAAAGGATCTGTCTAAATCAAATGCTCCTCTGACGGCTATCACAGAGACAGCAGAGTCGGATACCTACGTGATTCACAGCAAAGGCAACAAGCTGTATTTGGTCACAAACCTCAGTGCACCTAACAAGCGCGTTGTTACCGTCAATGCCGAAGCACCTCAACCACAGAATTGGCAGGATGTAATCCCAGAAACAAAGCATGTCCTTCGTGTTTCAACCGCTGGTGATGCTTTGTTCGCGAGCTACATTGCAGATGCCGTGTCTAAGGTGAAGCAATACGATATGCAGGGCAAACTCATCCGTGAGATAGAACTGCCGGGCGTCGGCAGTGCAAGTGGTTTTTCTGGTGACAAAGATGCAACTGAGGTGTACTACACCTTCACCAACTACAAAACACCCGGCTCCATTTACTCCTTGAGCATTGAATCCGGCGAAAGCACACTTTATCGCCGCTCTACCGCTCCGTTCAAATCGGAAGAATACGAATCGCGTCAGGTTTTTTATTTATCGAAAGACGGAACTCAGGTTCCAATGATCATCACTTACAAAAAAGACACGCCAATGGATGGCACGGCTCCGACTATCCTTTATGGCTATGGTGGTTTTAACGTGAGTTTAACACCTAGGTTCAGCCCTGCTCGTGCCGCTTGGCTAGAGATGGGAGGTGTGTACGCAGTAGCCAATATTCGTGGCGGCGGCGAATACGGGAAAGAGTGGCACAAAGCCGGAACGCAATTGCAAAAGCAAAATGTATTTGATGACTTTATTGCAGCAGCCGAGTACCTCATTGAGGAAGACTACACATCAAGCAACAAACTGGCGGTAAACGGTGGCTCGAATGGCGGCCTGTTAGTGGGTGCGGTGATGACACAACGTCCAGAGCTGTTCCAAGTCGCACTGCCTGCCGTTGGGGTTTTAGATATGTTGCGTTACCACACCTTCACCGCAGGAGCTGGCTGGGCATACGACTACGGCACAGCAGACCAAAGTGAAGAAATGTTCCAGTACTTGGAAGCATACTCCCCTGTTCACAATGTGAAACCCGGTACGGAGTACCCAGCAACTATGGTAACAACAGGTGATCACGACGACCGCGTAGTACCTGCGCATTCCTATAAGTTCGCTGCAGAGCTTCAGTCTAAGCAAGCAGGTAACAACCCTACGTTAATCCGAGTAGAGACAAACGCAGGTCATGGTGCAGGCACACCTACGAGTAAAGTCATCGAGCAATACGCCGATGTTTACAGCTTTACGTTGTTTAACATGGGTGTTCAAAAGATCTAATCTGAAGCGTGGTTAAATAATCCCCATTGAGCTCTAGCTCACATAGTATAAACCTAAAGCCTTACGCTACATGAGACTTTATTAATAAAAACGCCACCCTTAATGAAGTGGCGTTTGCTAGTTAGTTCAACATATCAATATTTCCCGCTCGCAGACTGCAATAAGAAATGTGACCGTATGTTGCTCGGATCAATATCGTAACTTTCCACTTTCTTGTCAGATTGAGCTACCCCATCCTGATTTTCTGTGTGGATGTAATAGTTAGGCAAGTACCTATTACGTAACTGGTAATATCCATCGTCTGTTTGCTCAATCAGCCATTGCGCACTCCACCAAGTCCGAGGTGCCTGATCGGATGACGAAAGATTCACGTAACCGTTGTTTTGCTCGATATGGATTACGCGGTTGGTATATCGGTTAGTTATTCGATAATACCCATTCTCAACATGTTCAAAATTCCAGTCTGCCGACCAATAACTTAGTGATTTCGAGTAATGTTCAAGATTAGCGCTACTAAGTTGAGGTAGCTCATCCGTTATCGCCTCATAGCTACCCCTAGTTGCAACTCTCGCCATCCCAGTATAATCAGGGACCAATCTAAGCTTCCAATCTGCTGACCAATAAGTATCAGGAACATCAGTTGCAGCAACAGCTTCTAGCTTGTCTTCACTGTTAAGTTCTACCTGCTGTTTCCAATAGTTAGTCAAGCGAGCATAAGATGCAGGAACCCCCGTTGTATTGGGCTCACTGGTGTTACCTACCGAAAGTAACCACTGAGAACTCCACCACGTATCAGGAACAGATCCAGACTCAAGCTTGCCTGTATTGTTCTCAATATGTAGCGCTTTACCTGTACCTCGATTCACCAAGCGGTAGCGGTTAGTGTTGTTTACTTGCTCGACTTGCCACTGACTAGCATGATGTCCCGGCGACACACCATCTTTAGTAAGGGGACCGTTTGAGGTATCTACTAAGTAGTTTCCGGTATAGCGGTTTTCAATGGTAACGATCAGCTCACCATTTTTGGATTCGCTATTATCCAAGAATTTCGCGTATTTGCTGTACATTTCACGAGCAAGAGATTTGCTATCACCTACTGGTTGTGTCGCAAATGGCGCAACCGATTTCGACCAGTTTAATTCAAACTGATGCCAATTGATCGGCTGTGGGTTTTGACCTTGGATAACTTGCTTCTTGTGTGCTATCCACATCTGCCAACGAGTTTTATAGAACGTGCCCATTAGACCACTCCATTCTCTGTTGGAGTAATCTTTAAGTGATTGGGACGCCTCCCACGCTGTTACTAACAGACGGAAGTTTTTCTCATAAGCGTCAGATTCTTCAACAGTACCACCCGCAGCTCGTGCTTGTTGCAACCAAGTTCCAAGCATAAACTCAGACCTGGAACCCAAAAGCCTATCTAAATCATCGATTAAGACTAAGAACTGTTCAGAAAGCGCACTAAACTTAGCCAGATCACCATCATTGGCTGCTGCGACCATATCGACATGTAGAACACGTGCCACATCACTCATCAGTTGTCGACTTAAATCAACCAAATCAAACCTGAACCCATCACTATTGCTTCGTTGAGACTCAGCGAGTAGTAAACCAAGTGCATTTTTAATATGTGAAGGTCGGAAGTACTTGATCCGTGTTCCCCATGTAGATGCAGTTACGATGTGGTCATTTGGACGTGCCGTAAGCATGGATTCCAATGTACCTAGTGACCCCTTATAAGGATCATAAACATCTCTACGTAAAAGCTGAGCCGCAAGCTGCGAATTTTTGTTAGAGAACCCATATCGGTTTCTTTGATATTGAGTCATCCAATTACCGACGTCCACTTTTTCGCTCTGCCAAATCATCTCAGCTTGTAGGGAATAGAAAATCGGATTGTAATGTGTACCCTCAGGGAAGCTGCCCATACCGATCATATGTTCCGCATTTTTTTGATCGTCAGGTAAAGCATGACTAAGAGATACTAACTTTCCGGAAAAACCGGTTTTACCACCGAAGTTTTCAATTGTCCCTCTTATCCATGGAGTACCGCCAAACTCTCCAGGTCTCCATTGATTGACAGTATCATTGAATAATGAAGCAACAATAGCTTTAGACTTATCTATACTGTGTAACATTTCCTGATGTGGCGTATGAATCCAGTGTTGGAGTACCCACACTGCCTCTGGATTAGCCTCAACCATCGTATTCTGAGTCGCTTTACCCAATTCTGAAATATCCCACCCTGCTGGTGGAGAACCTTCATGAAAAGGATCCGCAGAAATATACTTTGGCAAGTAATCAAATGTCTCGGTGTAGTTATCATAGAAATTTTTTGCTATACGCTGAAAAGCAGGCTCTTCGGCATTTAGCAGCGAAATGGACGGCAACCCAACCCAGTTTCCTTGATGATAGACTCTCGCACCTGAATATTTTTCGCTTAACTTTTTAGGAATGACGCCATAAAAGCCAGGGATTACAGATTTAATACCTAAAGCACTTTGCCTACTGAGGATTTTTTTCTGCAAATCAACTTGTCGATCAAACCAAGTTGAATTGGCCCCATATACTTGACCACCTTGAGAATGGGTATTACCCATAAATTGCCATGGGAGATGCGCTGGGGCATTCAGCCATTGGTGGAAATCGCCTTCACTTAAGCCTTCGTCCATAAAAGTCTGCTTTAAAACAGCTTCAACCCCCACTGGGCTTAAAAGCATATTAAAACCTTCCAGTGCCAAGATATCTATTTCTCTTTGCCAATCATCCCACCCCCAATAAGGGGTTTGATAACCAAAAAATGTGTAATTTTGAGCATATCGATATTTGTATGGCGATTCTACTTGCACTGAGCTATCCATTGGTACGAGTTGAAATCCGCCATCCAAGTTCGTGCCATTTCTAGATACATGCTGGTTTAACTTATTTTTTAGGTACCAGTTAAAACCTGACACCATTGATACCGCATTATTTCCTTTTATTTTCAAACGCCCATTTTCTGTCGACACTTCAAAAGTGTCTAGACCAGAGGCAGAAGGCATGACTTCAAAATCCACGTTAGTAGAATATGTACTGCCAAATACTCGTTCAATAACGCTTTTTGCTTCGCCCGAATAATTGGGCAATTCGTTTGCAAAAACTGTGTGTGCTGGAGCAATAAACAAAACAACAAGTAACAAGTCCCTAGTTACTTTCCTCACATTGTGTTTATCTATTATGTTTTTATTCATTTCGATCCCTCGGAATATACTTCTTGTTTTGTAGAGAAGATAATTTCCTTTAGAAAATAAGCGCTCTACCAAACCAGTAGTAAACCAAAATAATTTTGATTACAAATTGCTCTAATCAAGCACCTTTGTTCAAAGAATCAACATAATCTTTTACTAATAAACTCGATATGCTTTCATAAACATCATGAATTAACTGTATAAAATAAGTTTTCATTCAAGCTCAATTAATTACAAATATTAGAGATAGCTTCATTAGTTACCACTAAAGGCTCGTGCGTCATAAAAAGTTCATATAATATATTTATCAATAGTAACAATAGGTTACCTAACCTCCTATAACTCACCGCTATGGCTTATTGCGTCAGATCACATTTGTAACATTTATAGTGCCAATTAAATTCACGCACTAAATTTATATACCGTTTTAAGTGAGGATAAAGCTCGAGGGGGTGAAAGGGTAACTGTATTTCATTTCTTGGGCAGAGGTAGAAAGCGAACTCCAAAATAGCGTATGAGTGAGAAGCCTGCATGACACCCTTCTAACCACATTATTTGACCTTTCAGGGAAATAGACATTTACCCGATTAAATTCAAAAAACCAATTTCATTAGATTCAAGTTGTAAATAACAAAGAGAAGTTCAAAACTGATTTTTGTTCTCGCTGAATAGAGTTGCCAGACGGTTTAACGAAACCAAATAAAGAGCACTTGTCCCGACTAGAATATTTACTGTCAGTTATATAAACAGCACGTATAATACGCCGCTGCATTACAGGTTGATTCCAAGAATGAATCGTTTCAATTAAAAGGATACACAATGAAGTTACGTGCTTGCACCGCGTTTGTAATTGGCGCACTAGGTACAGCGACACCTGCTATCGCAGCGTCCGAAATAACGGATATTCGTTCAGATTCCACAGTGGAAACCGGCGACATGCTGCAACTCGTGATCCCTCTCAGCGGCTATATGGCTGCATGGATGCACGACGATTGGGAAGGGGCAAAACAGTTGACCTATTCCGTTTTGGCATCGCAAATCATTGTAGACACCACGAAGAAAATCGTTGGCAGACAGCGTCCAAGTGGTACTAGCCCTCGTTCTTATCCTTCTGGTCACGCTGCTGCGGGTTTCTCTGGTGCGCACTTCTTGCAAATGCGATACGGTGCAGAATGGGGGATACCTGCTTACGCTGCTGCTTCTTACGTTGCCTACAGCCGAGTTCATGGTAAACGTCATTTCGTGAGTGATGTAACGGCAAGCGCGGGGATTTCCTTCTTAGTTAACCAATACTTTGTTTCCCCATATGCCAATGACGGGGTTTACCTCAATGCTCAGCAAACCGAAGACGGCATGTCACTGAACGTCACGGTTACAGAAGCGGCATTTAATCAAGAGCGCAGTTCAAAAGATCGCATTCAAACCGTTGCGGCACCACTCAAGAACAAAATTGAAGTAGGGTTGGGTTCTCATCTGAATTTCTTCACTGAAGACCTGATCATGAACCAGAACTTTAGCGATGCGACTCAAGTTGATAAGCTTCAACCCTATACCCGCATTACCTATTCTCGCGAATTGGCTAATAGCAACGCGCTGGATTTCGAATTCATTCCAACAGAACTGCGCGTTACAGGCAAAGCGAAACAAGACTTCAGCTATCAAGATAAAGACTATGCGAAAGGCGAGTCTTTGGTGAGTGAATACCGACACTACATGCTTGGTGGCAATGTATACAAAGGGTATACACCCCTAGAAAACTTTGATGTGAAATTTGGTTTAGGCGTTTATGCTCACCAATTTGGATACCAAGTCGCAAACGCAGATAGCCTAGGGCAACACACAAAGCGTGAGTACCTTCGTATTCTTCCAGCAATGACAGCCAGAGCAACCTACACACTATGGGAAAGTGTTGCTGTAACAGGTGAATATCGCTTCCAAAGCTGGGAAAAGAATAGCCACAACACGGCAAAACTGGGGGTTAACTATCAAATCAATCGTGCATGGGATGTGGGTCTGAACTACTTAGCTTCATCCACCAACCTTCCAGCAAGTGTCGAATTTGACGAAGTGGGCTACGACAACAGCTCGGTAGAGCTGGTTTTCTCGAATCGCTTCTAACCTCATCATAAATGTTGAATTTAAAGCTCCGAAATTCGGAGCTTTTTTGATCTTGGCGGAAGGTTACTCGTACAATGTCTGAAGATACCACTGACGAGAAAGACATGGCACTCACTATTTTCTATGATGGAACATGCCCTTTATGCAAAGCTGAAATGGATCAGCTCAAGCGTTTTGATACCCATCAACGTCTGGTTTTAGAAGATCTTTATCAACCCGACTTCTCACATAAATACCCAAATATCAGTGTTACGGATGCAAATCGGGTTCTTCACGCACTAGACGATAATAACCAACTGCTATTGGGGCTTGATGTAACTCAAGCTGCATGGAACGCCGTAGGCAAAAAGCCATGGGTGAATTGGTTAAGAAAACCGTATATCCGTCCAGTTGCAGATTGGGTTTACCTTAGGTTTGCCAAGCATCGCTACACCATTTCCTGGTTGCTTACTGGTAAGCGACGCAACGATTGCGATCAGTGTCGGCTTCCCTGATCTGAGTATATCGTAATCCAATAAACTTTGACCTAGTTATCAATTTTGTATATCTCGCTACTTGCACGCAACATTGTTGTTACAATACTCCACCCTAAAACCTATTTACCGCCATTTAAACTGAATAATTAAGAATAAAAATTGAATAGTATTGCAGGAATAACTGAAAGCAGTTATTCTTCGCAACATTGAATGAATACTAATGTTTAGTGAATAATTATTTACTAGCGGTAACAAGAGTATAAAAAGATGGATAACGTAAACACGGTTAGCTCTTCTAAGAGCAAAAAGAACTTTTGGGTCTTCTTGATCCCTTCCTTGCTTGGTCTTTTCCTTTTCATGGCACCCATCAGTTTTCAAGGTGAACTGACTATTCCTGTAGCTATTTTGGCTGGCGCACTAAAGGACTTACTGGGTGACTTGATTGTTCCTATCATTACCTTTGTGATTGGCTTTATGTCTGTAGCAACTATTTTGAATAAAGTTGCTAAGCCTGCGTTTGTCGCAAACAACGCCTTTTTAACTGGGTTGTTTGACCCTTCTCCACTTTGGTTTGCTGTACGTACCATTGGTGGTATTGCGGTCTTGATGACGTATTTCCAATTTGGTCCAAAATCCATTTGGGAAGAAAATACGGGGGGTCTTGTACTGGAAGGCTTAATGCCAACACTTTTTGCTGTCTTCATTTTTGCTGGCTTACTGCTTCCGTTACTTCTGAATTTTGGCCTGCTAGAGCTGTTTGGTACATTGCTGAGCAAAATCATGCGCCCACTATTTAACCTTCCGGGTCGTAGCGCGATCGACTGTATGGCTTCGTGGCTTGGTGATGGCAGTGTGGGTATCCTTCTAACCAGCAAACAGTACGAGAAAAAATTCTACACACAGCGCGAAGCCGCAGTAGTTGGTACGACTTTCTCAGCCGTTTCTATCACGTTCAGCCTCGTGGTACTGGCTCAGGTTAACCTGGAGCATATGTTCCTCCCTTTTTACGGTGCCATTTGTTTAGCTGGCTTAGTTGCAGCGGTGATCATTCCGCGTCTGCCTCCTTTGAGCTATAAGAAAGACCTGTACATTGATGGCAGCGCCCCAAAAGCGTCAGACAATGCCATTCCTGAAGGTCACAATAGCTGGTCTTGGGGTCTTAACCTTGCTCTAACAAAAGCAAGCAAAGTGAAGTCGGCGAAAGAGGTGTGTGTTGAAGGGCTAAAAAATGCTGCCGACATGGTGTTTGGTGTACTGCCTGTTGTAATGGCGTTAGGTACAATTGCACTGGTTATCGCAGAATACACGCCGGTATTTTCTATTCTTGGCCAACCATTCGTGCCATTTTTAGAACTGCTGAACATCCCTGAAGCGGCAAAAGCATCTGAAACTATTGTGGTCGGGTTTGCAGACATGTTTATTCCAGCCATTTTGGCGGCTTCTATTGAAAGCGACCTGACTCGCTTCGTTATCGCTGCTATGTCTGTTACTCAGCTTATCTACATGTCTGAAGTGGGCGCTTTGCTATTGGGAAGCCGTATCCCAGTAAACATCGCAGAGTTGTTCATCATCTTTATTTTGCGCACACTCATTACGCTTCCAGTTATTGCGGGTATCGCGCATCTGATTTTTTAAGTACAGATTTCTAAGTGCAGGCTTTCTAAGTATAAAGAGTAAAACACACCTAATGCCCCCTGATATTTCAGGGGGCATTTTTGTAAAATCCAATACTCTCTTACACTTTTTTTGTTTTCAATACGACTACTGAAAAACTGCATAAAATCACTATTATTCATTTGGTTACGCACCAGCATTAATGATTTCATTATCATTGATTTTACCGAACCCTGCTCTACCGCCTTCTCTTGTTTGTTTTTCAAAAAGCTCAAATTAAAATGCAAGCAAACATAAACTGTGACAACGCATTGATATAAACGTATCAACCAATTGAAAGTCACTTTATTTTTGCTATTAGTTATCTCTAAAGTATATGGGCTTATCTTTATTATCTTATTTATCAATAAGAAACCTATTGAGTCTAGTACTATTCAGAATGTACGACGTACGCTTCCTGTTAACAAAATGGAATTAAATAATGGGTTCAAAAGATGGTCGTTTGCCATTAAATGGTGACTTGCTTAAGCAATTAAGGAAGCAAAAAGGGCTGAGCCAAGAAAGGCTAGCCGAGCAATGCGCAGAAAGCCGATTGTATGTCTCTTTATCTTCAATAAAACGTGCCGAATCTGGCAACAGTATTTTGTATCGAACAGCGAAAGAACTGGCTACGTTTTACTCGGTGGAAGTAGAAGATCTCATCCAAAACTCTGCCCCGATACTACAAAAAAAATTGTCGACCATACCGGAACACACTCATCAAGTTTTACGGCTTTCGATAGAGGTTGATGATGAGTCTCTAAAATCCGAAGTAGAAAAGCTAAATGATCGCTCCAATTGCTATTACATAGCAGAGGAAGGGCTTCTTGAGTTTGGTTGGTATTCACGTTCTAGTGATGAATTTGTATTCGAGCGTATTCGTCGGCTATGTGCGATGCTGCAATTTACGCTAAAAAGTCACGTTCGTATGTTTGTTGAAAGCAGCCCAACTAATGAGCAATTCACTGTCCAGAATACTCAGGTTAGCCACCGTGCTAAGCTATTGCTTTCTCAAATCACTTGGGGAGATATCGTTGCATGCCCATGCTTTGTGTCATCCAATTGTGCAAGACCACGGAATGTATTCTTACCCGAACAGCCCGAATTTAAAGATTGGCGTATTGTGTCAATGTGCCAGGTACAAACAGACTATTTTGTAGGGCGTCAATATGAGTTAACTCAGCTAAGCTCTACCCTTTCCCACTTATACGATAACCACACAGGCAGTACAGTCTGCTTAACGGGTATGGCTGGAATCGGTAAGACAAGACTCCTTCACAAATTCATCGAAATACTTGAACATAAAAACTGCGCTCCGGTGCGGGTTCAAATATTAAATTTTGGTGTGGTGAACTCCCTTGTCCCTACGGTTAATTTGATTCGTTCATTGTTTGGGTTCACTCCAGAAGATGACGGCAACCACATAAGACAATCCATCGCTATTTCACCGATTGCATCTTCTCATCACCTTTTCATTTACTGGCTGATGGGTCTAAAACTGTATGAGTCGGAACAACGTCTTTTAGATGTAATGGAACATTCCGCTCGTAACAGAGCAATCTCAGAAAGCATTAATCAGTTGCTTTCACACCGACCAGCCCATCTTACCCAACTCGTGATTACGGTTGAGGATTTACATTGGGCAAATGACCTGCTTCTGTCCATTATTCAGGTTTTATCCTCATTAACGGACAGGTTCCCCGTAATGCTCGTTCTGACATTTCGTTCTGAGCATCATTTGGTTAATACACCGGATTGGTTCCAATCGGCGACAACAATTGCACTCAAACCGCTTAATATGGATGAATCGATACAATTGGCAAACTGGATGGCACCAGGAAACCAAGAGGCCATCCAACGCTGTGTAGAGAAGGCAAGCGGGCACCCGCTCTTCTTAAGGCAGTCCTTACTCTGCTCACGCTTAGGTAGCGATGTACCTGAATCTTTAGAACACCTTGTCGTGGTTCAACTATACAAACTCGATGCCAATAACCTTTCTGCGATAAAAGCGGCTTCCGTATTCGGACAGTGCTTCAACTTGGAACAACTGCAGTTTGTTTTAAATGATGAGCATTACTACCCAAGAACCTTGTTAGAACACGGTTTGATTAAGCATTCTGAACAAGGGTTTATGTTCCATCACGATCTCATTTGTTCAGCGGTACAAAGTCAACTTTCCGATAGTGAAAGGCGGCTGCTGAACGAGCACTGTGCTAAGTGGTTTGAAGAAAGGGACAAGAAGCAGTTTGCACTCCACTCAAAAAGAGCGCAGTGCAAAGATGCCTTTACGATCCTCATTAAAAGTGCCAAAGAATACATCGGCAGTTTTCAGTTTGAGCAAGCTTTGGAATTGATTGAAGAAGCCATTGAAATTGTTCCCAAAAGTGAAACAGCGTACGCGCTAAACTTAAAAGGAAATTGCCTGTATTCAATGGGGAAAGTGAAAGAGTGCATTCACTTTCTGGAATTGGCTGTTAATCAAAACACCGATTCCAACGCCTCCAGCCAATATTTCATTGATTTGGCTAACCCATATCAGGTGGTTGACGCCATCGACAAAGCTTTGTCCATACTGCAAACCGCACAGAACATTTCGGAGCCAACACAGCAATACGCTCAATTGTCTGAAGTGCATTCAATGAGAGGGAATATTCTATTCCCAACAGGAAATATTGAATCCTGTGAGCAAGAGCATCAAAAAGCACTCCACTACAGCATTAAGGCAAATAGCCCTAAAGCAAAAGCAAAAGCCTTGAGTGGGTTGGGAGATTGTGAATACCTTAAAGGTAATATGATTAACGCCCACAACAACTTCAAAGAAAGCTTGAAGATATGTGAAGAAAACCAATATTTGGAAATCGAAGCATCCAATCGATACATGCTTGCGACAACCTTGATTTACCAACTCGACACATCTCAAGCGCTTGCGCAATCTCAGCAATCTGCCACGCTTGCCTACTTAACAGGAAATCGTCGGGCTGAAATTGTTTCCCGACTAACAGCCGCTTGGGTGCTGCTTGATTACAATGCACTGGATCAGGCAGAGAATGAAATCAATATGGCACTAGCCATCGCAAAAGAATTCAATGCAGTCCGCTTCATCGCATGTTTAATGGAAACCAAGGCGCGCCTTAAGTGGTATCAGAATGATGCAATTAAAGCTCGTGAGTACATAGAAATTGGGCTCAATTTGGTTGAAGAAAACAACTTACACGCCTTTATTGGTCCTTGGCTAAGTGCAACTAAAGCCATGGTCAGCACATTCTGGCAAGAGAGTAGAAACGCGTTAGAGCAAGGTGAAAAGTGGCTAAAACAGCCTTGTGCTGGTCACAACGCTTTAAGGTTCTACCAACAAGGTATTCGCACCGCATGGAATTTGAAAGACCGTGCTCTCCTTGAAAAATACCGAGATCTACTGTGTCAGTGTTGCGAGCCTTCACCGTGGTGTGAGTTTTACGTTGAACAAGCAGACGTTATGCTTGGTGTGTTAACACAAGAGAGAACGAAAACAGAGCTTGAAACGTTTAATTCAAAAGCAAGAGAATTACATATGCTCCAGGCTCAAATATCTCTCAATGAATACGATGCAATACCTTCATTCTAGGTAGGTAACAGACTTAAATTCGCCATAAAATCTCCCGATTCTTTGAGCATCCCCCATCGCACTCAAAGAACCGGGAGAAATACACTAAACCGTTTCCAACAATACCGCTTTTAAAATTTTGCCTGTGTCTGCACCAATCTGCACCTGTGTACCCAAGTCGGATACAAAGGTCCAAACAGGTTCTTTTACTTCCGGTGTTAGCACTTTACTCAGTGAGAGCTTGATGAACTTACTTCCCCAATTCCCTGTGTAAAACACTTCTATCGCTTGCTTGTAATCGAACTTATACCCTTCAATAATCGCAAGACCGAGTGGACAGATAACTTGAGTAGCGTGCGTCAGCCCTACGCCTCTTTCCGCTTGATAGTATTGGTAACACTCATTTCCATCGCGCACTAATCGCTCAAACCCTAATACATCCTCAGCTGATTCCCCTGCATTATTGCGAAGGCTTGCTTTCAGGCTGACTAATTCAAATTGATCCACCTTTTGGCTTTCAACCATTTTCGGCTCTTCAATACGCTGGATGTTAGTGATGTAAGGCTTTCCATCTAAAGGCGCAAACATCGAAACCCAAGAAAAGTAATGAAGTGTTGGCTCATCGATCAAGTTTGCTTTACATAGGTAGCGATAATTTACACCAGCTACAACTTGAGATTGCACTTCCATAGGTTCGTAATTCACACCGACAAAACCTTCAAGAGCAGAATTAAAAACCGCTTTATCTTCTAAGTTGAGCTTACGAAAATTGGACCAACCACCGAGCGTAGAACCAAACTGAGACATGAGTATTTCCTTTTACATGGATTGATTGAAATTAGGGTCTGCTGACCTTTCGCAGTTGTTTATTGGCGCACTCATGTTTTCCTTAACGCATTGCATGAACTCAACCAACATCAACAGGTTAAGGAAAATAGTGAATTTGGTCTGGTTCACTTTGGTATCACTTAACAAAAAAACCACCCACTGCTCCAACAAAGAGCAAAGGGTGGTAATGGAAAATCAATGTGTTGTATTGAGTTAATGGACCTGTACGCTTAATGGGAATATGCGTTAACAGGTCTAGACATATCTCACTTTGATTTAAATTGTCTTAAGCAAGCTTTCCACGGCATTACGAGCTTGTTTCCAACACGTTTCCTGCAAACCTACTTCAGCACACCATGAGCCCGCGTAAACAATGGGTGCAAATCCATTTTCACGAACGTTAGTCGGAAGATTTTCATGATATTTGTTGATTTCAGTCTGACTTGTGTGAGCATCGCGGTCGTATACGTTATGTGCAAAATAGAAAATTGCTTTGTTGTCTTCACGCCCTAGCAGGTTCTTTTTATTTGATTGTGCAAGGTGATCCTGAGTCGATTTAGGCAGCTCGGTGAGCTCAGTGCCACATAAGAATTCCAAATTCTTGTTTGAATCCACGGTACGCAATACAAACTTGTCGTTAACTGGGTGAGTCGGATTCAGAGTAACGAAATAGCTCAACTCTGGTGCGTGTTTGACTTTCGGGTTACGCCAATCATTTTGGTGTCTATTCTCTTGGAAGGTAATGCTGTAAGGCAGCATCGTTTCACCATGTCTAATGGACACGTTGAACGTGCGCCAGCTGTTCACATTCGAAGAAATCACACTATTGTCTGTATGAACAATGCCAATGCTTTGCGTATATTTCACCCGACCTAGAATTGGTTCAAGCGTATTACCTTGCTCAGAATGCTTGGCATTAAACGCAACCTGCATAAGCGCGTGGTTAGCGTGAATGGTGCTCACCATGGCGTCGAAGTTAATTTGTGAAAGTTTGTTGTGCTCTTCTTTCTTATCAACGAGCGGCGAGACCACACTTTCAATAGTAAACCCAGTGTCCGTCGTGCGGAATTTTGCATCTACATTAGTATGAATAGACAACTTTAGATTTTCAGAATCGTTGTTGTAGCCATTAATCAAGTAAGCAGTTAGGTGCTCAATCCATTTCTTTGTTCCGCCAACAAAGTAGCGTCTGTCTGGGAACTTCTCGCCCTTCTTTTTGCCTTCTTGATAGCGGAAATAACCAAAAGGTGACGCTAATGGAAGGTGCTGCGGTCCTTTGTCTGTCGTAAAGAACATTGCCGCCACTCTTGGATAAAACAGGTTGTCACGCATTTCAACAATAAGTTTAGCCAACTCGGCACCCGATAAATCAGCCAACGATGGCTGTTGACGAATGGCGTTGTAAGCCTCAACACATATTTCAAATTCTGGTGAGGCTTTTAAAGCCTCAGGATACCCTTCAGCCAACGCAATCAACGCAGTAAAGAAAGTATGCAGTTCGATATTCCAAGCTGTACTTTGCTTGGCGGAGTCCTCACTCATTTCAGTGCCGTATGCCACTAATGCGGTGAAAACGGTACCAAGATCAGTGTCGGTCAGGCTGAACCGACGTTCCATTGGACGGTTGATAGGTAAGTGTTCATCGTCAGTATAGAGGTAGTGATTGTCTTCCGAGAAAAAACACGCCGTATCTTCAATAGGCTTCAGGTTTTCATCACTGTAATAGTCGGTTTTTTCCATCACTTCTTTTAATGTGCTGTACATACTTAGGTTGATGTCGTTAACACCCATGTCTGCCCAGCGAGCCAACGTTTTTGGTTCTATTTTGTTTCCTTCGCTGTCTACACTGCTCGTCTCACCAAGACCCAAAACGACCGTGTGCGCGTTACCACCCAGCTCAGCGGCTTTTTCAATCAAATGGACGTGGTACTGACCTTGATGATTATCTGAATTCTTTTGACCCAATTTTTGAAGCAGGTAATAACATGTCGCGAGGCCCGATGTCCCGCCACCGACTACTGCGATATTTGTAACGTTTCCGCATTCATGTTGCATGGTTAACTTTCCCTATTATCGATTCGAAGCCAATTTTTGCTGTTAGCGTTTCATCAATAGGGTATCGGTTCAGTGAAAAGTAAACAGTGTCAGTTTAGTCTCAGATGAATACTTAAACACCGTTCTAAATACAAGAAAGCCACCTCGTTTTTTGAGGTGGCTGAAACATGGGGAGGTTATACTCGGAACTGGGCGACCATGCCTTCGAGCTCTTTCACTTTATTGTAAAGATTCCTTGTTGATTCAGAGCTTTGTTGCGTTTTTTCCACTGAAGAGTATGCGATTTGGCTAACTTGAGCGATGTCGTGTGCCATCTCTTGAGTGGCTGTCGATTGCTCTTCTCCTGCGGTGGCAATCGAATGAATCATGTTGTTCACGTCATTGGCGCGTTCAACAATTTGTTCCAGCGCATCACCGGCTGAATTCGACAATTGCACCCCTTCCGTAACCAGTTGAGTACCCTCGCCCATTCTTTCTACCGCAGTACGAGTTTCACTTTGAATTGAGGTTATAAGGCTACTGACTTCCTCTGTGGCTTTAGAGGTTCGCTCTGCCAAGCCTCGAACTTCATCCGCGACCACAGCAAAGCCTCTACCAAGCTCTCCAGCGCGTGCCGCTTCAATCGCAGCATTCAGCGCAAGGAGGTTGGTTTGCTCAGCAATGTCGTTGATGACTTTAATCACGTCACCAATCTCTTCCCCTTTCCTGCCTAAGCTATCAACCGTAGCAGCGGATTCGTTAACCACATCCGCAATTCTTTGCATTCCATGTACCGTCTCCTGCATTAACTTGCCCCCTTCGCTGGCAACATTGCCTGCTTCTTGAGAACTTTGCGCTGCATCTGACGACTGCATGGCGACTTCGCGCACGGTGCCACTCATTTCCTCAACGGCGCTGGCAATTAATGCCGCTTTATCCGCTTGCAATTGGATATCGCTGGCTACCTGGTTGCTGATGCTATCCACTTGTTTGGTGTTGGATGTTACTTCGCTTGCCACACCCGAGATGCCTGAAACTAAGTCCTTTAGCGAGGCTTGCATACCATCAATCGATTTTGCGAGTAAACCGATTTCATCTTCGATGGTTTCGTTGATCGCTGGAGAGGTGAGATTCCCGTCGGCAATTTGATTCGCTTTCTCCGAGATAGCGTGAATACGTCGGTTAATAACACGGGTAATCATGACCGCAACCGTGATGCCCACGGTCACCACAACTAACGCATTAACCGAAAGCCACATCACAATCTGGTTCATCTTGTCATTCACCGAAGCAATATCTTGGGTTACATCACTTTTTTCTTCTTTCGAAGAGCGATCCAAGATTTCTTCTAATGGCAGTACCACGGAGTCTTCAAGCTCATCGACAAGCGCAATAGCAGCCTTTTTAGCGGCAGGATCATAGCTTGAAAATACTTTGTTGGCTGTTTTTAGAAGCTCATCATAGTAGGTTTCAATTTGCGATATGGCTTTTACCTCTTCAGCACGCCTCTCCAAAGGCTTCAGTTTATCGAGGTAACTATTGAACGATTTTGAGCCTCCTTCAAATGACTCCCGTGCTGTAAGATCTCCCATGATATACGCATTGAGAGAAGCGACCATATCTCCCGATGCATCGATCATTTCAAGGTAGTATCGAACGCCTGGGAGATCATCATTCAAAGACTCATTGAGGTTCGTCGTGTTGAATGCATCAGCGTATTCTTCCTCTTTCATTTTATCGAGAAGATCTTCAAGCGGGTTACCGACATTTCGCGTTAAATTTTGAACCCAAAGCCTCGCTTCCTGCTCCGTCGCTGGCGAGTATTTAGCAAAGACCTCGCTCTCAATTGAACGAATGTATTGATCAGCTAACTTTCTGATCTTCGCCATTTTGTCTTTTTCAGCTTGAGTGGTTGATTCTAGCGAATAGAGTATTCTGTAATTATTCTCAAAATTCTTCACGCTCTTCCTAAAGCTATTGGCTTCGTCTTGCTCTCCATTTAGGTATTCCAACGCATAAGTCTGCATATCTGCCACTTTGTCGTTGACGTTCAAATACGCGAGTACGCCAGGCACATTATCAGATTCGATTTTTTCTGCAAGTTTCGCTGAGTCTTGGACTGCCGACCAAACGATATAGGTAAGCACAAGCGTAGTGAGAAGTATGAAGGAGAACCCCGCATACAGCATTTGAGTGAGTTTTAAGTTCATGTTGATACCAAAGTACTTCTTTTGGGATGGTGATAAATCTTGGGTTGTTGATAAAAGAAACGGTAAACCGCAGGCGAGTATGGACTCGACTTGAAGGGTTTCAATGAACAAAAATTTAAGAATGAACAAACATCTCAAAATAATGAGAGGTTTGCATGCTATCTCTAATATGAAAATGCTTTTTTACAAACTCAATACTCAGCTTGTAAAAGACTCATGTCATTTCTGTTTCTCCTTTTATTCTCATAGCTCCTCGCATTGCTTCCTAAAAAATTTTTCGCGACTGTGCATCCAAATCCATTTTCCGATCGTCTCCTATCTACAAACAAGGAAATAAGACTCTATTGGGCAGCATTTGTGGCTCCTTATTACTGGGTTATCGTTTATTGATGTAGAGCGATACACCGAATAAGTGCAGCCTTGAATAAAGTGCCGCAAATTGCTGAAAAAATCATCTCGAAAGGTCAACAGACCCTAATAAGGATTACTATGATGAAAACATTACTGCTTACTGCACTTGCGTTCGTTCCTATTGGCTGTGCTACTGCATCAAAAACGACAATGAACACCGAATTAGGAAACGTATACGTCGATAGCACGGGTATGAGTTTGTACACCTTTTCCAAGGATCCAGAAGGTCAGTCGGTATGTAATGGTGGATGCGCTGGAAAGTGGCCACCATTATTGGCTGAGGGAAGTGAAAAGTCGCTCTTCTATGGTCAAGAAGGGTTTAGCACCATTGCACGAAATGATGGCAAAAAGCAGTGGGCTTTAAATGGGAAGCCTCTATATCGTTGGTTTAAAGACAGTAAGTCGGGTGATATTAACGGCGCTGGAATAAAAGGTGTTTGGCCTTTGGCAAGAGCAGACCAAGTCTCGGTAAAGCTATACAACGATGGCAGTCGTCGTTATTTGGTCGATAGTAACAACCTTGCTTTGTATACTTTTGACAAAGATAAGCCCAACAAGTCTGTGTGCTACAACGAGTGCCAAACTAAATGGCCACCCGCGTATGTAGATCCTATGCTGATAAAAGAGGGGATAGGAAATCTCACTCTGTCAGGCGGGTTTGGGGTGACACAACGTAAAGACAACAGCTATCAATGGACATTTAAAGATAAGCCACTATATCGCTGGTTTAAAGACCAACAACCCGGTGATACCAGTGGCGATGGCGTGAAACAAGTCTGGCATTTGATCATTCAATGAGGAAACAGTGAGTATTGATAAACAACAGGTAGGTTTACTGCTCTCTAAGATAGCGCTTCGGGATCAAAACGCGTTCGAAGCGCTCTATCAATTAGCCAGTGTTCGGCTCTTTGCTGTCATTTATTCCGTCGTTAAAGACGAGCAAATTGCCGCGGATCTTCTTCAAGAGGGCTTCGTTAAGCTGTGGTATAGCGACAATCGTTACCCTGTCGACTACCCGTGGGCATGGCTCTGCCAAAGCATGAGAAACCTCGCGATTGATGAAGTTCGAAAACGTGGAAGGCGAAAGGAAGAACCGTTAGACACATCGTATGATGATTTAGGCGCTGGCGTGGGATTCGATATCAATCACGGCCTATCCCAATGCTTAAAGCAGCTCAACGAAGATAAACGAAGTGCCATCGTCCTCGCGTATCAACACGGATTGAGCCATCAAGAAATAATGCGACACATGAAAGCCCCCTTAGGGACAGTGAAATCCCAAATTCGTCGCGGATTGCAGGAGTTAAAACGATGCCTAGTCGAGTAACAAGAGGTCGCCGCTACCAAAACTCCGATCTACGCAATAAGCTGGCAAGCGAATACGTTCTGGGAACACAAACACTTCGTGTTCGGCGTCGATTGGAAACCCTGATTCAATCGGATCCAAGTTGGTGGGAACATATCGAGCAGTGGCAAAACCATCTTTCAGGTCTAAACCCCACCAGCGATCTCTCTATGGATACGACGTATTTAAGACAGCCACCCAAACGCGTTTGGCGACAAATAGCCAACGGCACGTTTAATCTCACTCAACAAAGAAAAGGTCTGCGTTGGTGGTGGTTGCCAATGGGAATGGCGATGTCTCTCGTGGTAGGTGTTCTTATACAGCCTGTGCTTGTCCCCATTCATCAGCCCTTAGGTGTTGCTCAAATTCGTCCAGTTAATTACCTGGCCATGATGTCATCCGAATTACAGCAGAACCATTTCGCTCTTGTTGCATATCAAGGCAACAAACCGGGTCAATCCAGTATTCGATTGCAACTTAATCTAGGTATGGAAGAGGTAGAGTTTGGTAAAGCAGTGGTTTGGATGAGAGACAAAACGACGGGAGAATTAGCATTAATAGACAGCCTACAAAACATCAGTAACATTCGCTATATGTCACCAACAGAGTGGAAGTTGTTAAAAAACAGCTCCGAGTTATTGGTTACTGCAAATCTAGACCCAAACAGCACACTCTTGTATCGCGGTGATTGCATAGAGCTTGGTCATAATGTTTTGATGTAAAAAAAAGACCTCCTAGGAGGTCTTTCAAAAACAGTCTGGGGCTACAGTTTTGGTTCAAATGCCATATGGTGGAAGCTAAATGCATACATATCGGCATACAAATCCAATACCTTGCTCATAGGCATACCAGCACCATGACCTGCATTAGTATCCACTCGGATCAATACAGGGTTCTCGCCTTCATGTTTCGCTTGAAGCTCGGCAATAAACTTAAACGAGTGCGCAGGCACAACACGGTCATCGTGGTCAGCCGTAGTCACTAGTGTCGCTGGGTAATGCGTCCCTTCTGTTACGTTATGAACAGGAGAGTATTGTTTCAAGTAGCTGAACATTTCTTCATTTTGCTCAGACGTGCCGTAGTCGTAAGCCCAACCTTCACCAGAAGTGAACGTGTGGTAACGCAACATATCCAATACGCCAACTGCAGGAATCGCCACTTTAAACAGTTCTGGACGTTGTGTCATACAAGCGCCAACCAACAAGCCACCGTTTGAGCCACCATGAATCGCGAGCTTTTCTGGTGATGTGTACCCTTCTTCAATCAGGTATTCTGCCGCTGAAATAAAGTCATCGAACACATTTTGCTTTTGCAGTTTGGTTCCGGCAATGTGCCACGCTTTACCGTATTCACCACCACCACGCAGGTTCGCAACAGCATAAACACCCCCCATTTCAATCCACGTAGCAACAAGCGGGCTGAATCTTGGTTCTAGGCTAACGTTAAAGCCACCGTAGCCATACAGCATAGTGGGGTTGTTTCCATTCAGTTCCAAGCCCTTGCGGTAGCAGATCGTTACAGGAACGCGCGTGCCATCTTTGGAGGTATAAAACACCTGCTTAGATTCCAGTAGATCGCTGTCGATCTGGCATTGAGAGCGGTGATGCAATTCCGTTACACCCGTCTCAGGGTCGAATCGATACCCTGAAGACGCCACAATAAGGTTTGTGAAGCTGTAATAAAGTTCTTTTGAATCGAAACGCCCGCCAAAACCAGACACACAACCTAACCCCGGAAGCTCAACATCACGAACTTTTTCACCGTTATAGCGGTACTGAACCACTTTGGTGTTCACATCCACTAGGTACGAGGCAAACAAATAGCCTGCACCTGTTTCAATGTCTAATTGCTGTTCCTGCTCTGGAATCAGATCGACCCAATTATCATCCGACGGCTGCTGTGCATTCACTTTTACGACACGACCTAATGGCGCATCCAAGTTGGTGTAAATCAGCAAATCGCCTTCGCTGTGCTCGACAACGTAGCTGTCGGCTTGGCTTTTATCCGTTACAAGCGTTAACGGCGCGTCTTGTTGGCGTAAATCACGTACATAAAGCTCATTACCCGATGTGGATTGAGCACCAGATACGACAAGGAAAGCATCGTCTTCCGTTGTATAACCTGATACATATCGGTATTTTTCCGAATCTGAACCACCAAATACCAATACGTCTTCGCTTTGCGGTGTGTTCAATCGGTGGAAGTACAACTTGTGTTGCTCAGTACGAGCCGATAGCTCGCTGCCTTCAGGTTTGTCGTAACTGGCGTAATAGAAGCCTTCGTCGCCAAACCACGAAATCCCGGTAAATTTGGCGTTTAGAATTGGGGCTTCAAGCTCTTCACCGGTTTCAGCATCAATCACATAAATGGTGCGCCAGTCGCTGCCTCCTTCCGATACAGAATACGCAATAACCGTATCTGATTTAGAAAAAGACACACTGTCTAGCGAGGTCGTGCCTTCTTCGCTAAACGTATTCGGATCAAGGAAAATTTGCGCTTCGCCTAGTTCTTTTTGGTCGTTTTCTTTCTGACGATAGAGAACCGCTTGGTTTTGAATACCATCATTTTTGTAGAAATACGTGTAATCGCCATGCTTAAAAGGCAGAGAGACTTTTTCGAAATTATTGGCAGTTTCGAGTTTCTTTCGAATGGCGTCACGAAAAGCGATTTGATTGAGGTGTGCAAAGGTTACGTCGTTCTGGCGAGTTACCCAGTCCGCGGTTTCTTCGCTGCGATCGTCTTCTAACCAGCGATACGGATCGGACACTTCCGTAGAAAAGTAGGTATCAACAACATCCGATTGTTTTGTTTCTGGGTATTTATGCACTTTGCACTCCTTACTTAATTTTTACGTCTGCCCACAATTAGCTTCGGTTTGAAGCCAATTGGGCACAGGTATCATCGCACAAATTCATTAAGTAAGGAGTATAGTTACACAATGCTCATCTTATAGACCTGTCTCTACCAGATCTTGATACTTTAAAAGACAATCTGGTTTATCCAGCGTGTTCAATTAGCCATTATCAAAATGGTTAGAACGAAAGCGAGACAAACGTTCCTTCATTGAGGTTATCCGATCTCGGTGCGTTTCTTCTTTTTTCAGCGACACGCTCGTAGCAAGAATATCCACGACCACCAGCGCTGCGATTCGAGAAATCGTAGGGGTATAGCGATCGGTGTTTTCCAAGGTCTCGACAACAAGGCTTAAATCGCACTCTTTGCTGAGTGAACAGCCGCGCCGCCCCGTTATCGCTATCACAGTCGCGCCGTGGTTTTTGGCTTCTCTGACCGTTTCAATGAGATCGATGGTTTCACCATTATTAGAAATCGCGACAACCACATTGCCTTCACTCATCATGGACGACGCAATAAATTGTTGATGCGCGTCTGTGTGTGCATTACAGGGCACACCAAACAGAGGGAATTTCTGCTGCGCATCCAGCGCCACAATGCCAGAGGCACCAAACCCATAAAAATCGATTTGTCGGGCGTGGGAAAGTACATCCACTGCCGCATCCATCTTTTCAATATCGGCATGCTGACGAGCCCAATCCAAGCTGGTTAAAGTAAAATCAAACAACTTACGAGAAATAACCTGAGTGCTATCGCCATCTTGAAGGGCAGCGTGGGTTGGCGTAACCCCTAACGCAATACTTTGTGCCAAACGAATTTTTAAGTCTTGAAAGCCACTGCAACCCACCGCAGTCGAAAAACGCATAACGGTAGGTTCACTGACACCAGCCGCCTTTGCCGTTTCCACCAATGTACTGTTGATTGCTTTTTGAGGGTCGGACAATACCCATTCCGCGACCTTTCGGTCAGACTTACGGAGCTTATCCAGTGAACGGGTGATCATCTCAATGACATTAGGTTGCTTCTGTTGCAATGCTAACTCCTTAACCTCAAACGATATTCGACATTTAGCTGTGCCGGGAAGAGAGAAATACTATCAGCGTTTTGCAGAGCCGCTAGAAGAATTTTTTGCGGATCGATGGTATTGAACTCAAATAAATCAAAATGGTGTGCAATCAGATTCTTAATTCCAACCTGCTTACACAAAGACAGCGCTTCTTCTAAATGAAAATTCCCCGGAATACCCTGACTGGATCGGCGTTCATCCCGTCCATTGACTGGCAACAATGCCAGATCAGGCTGGTGCCGTTTCAGAGTATCAATTAACCCTTCAAAAGGAACGCAATCACCAGAATGCCAAATGGTGAGCGTATCCTTCTTTTCATCGGTGTTCTCGTGCTTTACTTGAGTATTTTCATTCACGCTTATTTTAAGAATATACCCCAGAAAGCGGCTGTTTCCTTGATTATCACGTTCAATACTCTCGTGTGCTGCGAGTGTCGAGTGAACAGAAAGCGAACCCGAAAGTACAAGCTCTTCACCATCCGAGATCCAATGAATTCGATCTGAAGGCAATCCGCTTCGAGTCAGCGCTTCTTTTTTTTCAGCGCGTGGAGCCAGCATGAAAGCTCGCTTGCCTAAATAGCGTTGGAACAGCGGAATCAGTGTTCCGGCATCCATATGATCAGTGTGCTTATGAGTACAAAGAACACCATCCACATTCGTGAGGTCTTGAACCCTAATTGGCGCTGGCATCATACGAATATGTGGGTAGTGCTTGCCTTTATACTTCTCGGCAAGTGAATCCGACAAATAAGGGTCGATGAGCCAACTTGCCTGTTTTGTTCGAATCAAAAAGCCAGCCTGCCCCAGCCAGTAAAGCAACACTTCATCACTTGGTGGTGACAGCGATGAAATTCGCTGGGCTAACTGACCTTCGAATTCGGCACGGGTTAGGCAAGAACTTGGCAATATTGGGCTTTTTGAAGAACTGTTCATTAGGCGTTGTCGTCCTCTAGCACCGACAGCAAGTTACTGACGGCGGCAATGGTTGCTTTATCAACACTTTCTTGGGTGTATCCGCCAATATGGCTGGTCGCAATGCATCGCTCATGTTGCCAAAGCGGGTGGCTGGCAGGAGGCTCTGTGTCATACACATCCACCGCATACACAGAAATTTTTCCACTGCACAAACCATCGTAGATCACATCGTGATTCACCAGCGATGCTCGGGCTGTATTGATGATAACAACGCCGTCTTTCATTGATTCGAGTGTACTTGCGCTGATTATCGGCTTACCATCCAACGGAGCCGGACAATGAAACGTAATAATGTCTGCCAGCTTGAGCAGTTGGCTAACTTCGGTAAATTTAAATTCGTCGTTCAGGACCAGTTGACCTTTTAGTATCGGGTCAAAAGCGATCACCTGAGTGCCTAACCCCAAAGCCATTTGCGCCACTTGCCTACCGATTGCGCCCATACCAATAACGCCCACTAACTTCCCTTGAATTTCTTGGCCTAAAGCACGAGTCCACTGACCAGATTTTAGCCCTTCTGCTGTTTCTGGTATATGACGCAGCCCAGACAGCATCATGGCAATGGCCAATTCAGCGACACCACGAGCATTCGCCCCTTCCGCCCGACACACCTCGATGCCCGCTTTCTCAATACTGGCTAAAGGCAAGTTGTCGACCCCCGTACCATTTCGGCTGATCACTTTAAGCTGTTTGGCAGAACCAATCACCTTTTCAGATACAGGTTCTACACCAGCAATCCACCCTACGCATTCGGGTATAACAGCAAGCAGTTCCTCTTCTGTTGGCGACTTTCCGGGCTGACAAAACACCATTTCATACCCCAGCTTTTTAAGAGATTCAAAAGCAGGATGCCCATTTAAAGACAAGGAACGAGGCGTCACTAAAATCTTACCTTTATTCATAACATTAACTCTCATGGCTTAACTGCTTGCCAGAACGGGCGGCAATACGTGAAATCTCTTCAAAGCGTTCACCATTCACCGGAATGTCTACATCGAATACTTCCGCAATCACTCTTGTCCAGCCATAGATAAAATACACCCAGCCATCATGAATCGATAGATGAGCGGACGACTCTTGCGTCTCTGCTTGTCGATAAAACTCCAGCTCCCCTCGATAATTGAGTTCCCACACGATGCCATGCACTGGAAATTGCGCGTTGTTCGATAATGGCGAACCGGGGCCATCTTTTCCTAACCCTGTTGCGTTTATCACCAGCGAATAAGGTGGCAGTGAAGCCAATACTTCATCATTGGTGGTACCCGATTCAACCAATACGTACTCGCAGTCGACATTTATCCCGTATATTTTGAGTACTTGGTCCAACTCATCCAGCCGATGCTGAGAAACATCTGAAACCACAATCTTAGTTGGGCGATCGTATTGTTTTGCCGCTTGAGTTAAATACCAAACAATGGCCGTCGCGCTGCCACCCGCTCCCATAACAAACACATTGCCTCGGTGCGTCGCAAAAAAACGGGGAGGCAATATGTATTCCAGAGCAAACCCAGAGGTAATCGGATCTTTCGCACTGCAACAGAATGTTGATTGCCTTTTATAAAGACAGCTGGTTTCGTTCATTTTTGTTGCATGTGGATCAATCTCATCAAACATTTCAATACACGCTTGGTAAAGATTGATTTTGTGCGTGGTGACGAGCGCACCAAGCGAGAGGGGATCGTGTTTAATAAATGACGTTACCTGCTGATACTGTTCATTTGGCGCATTGAGCGGTAAATCGATTCCACGAATTTGAACGTCCCCCAACCCCAGAAACTCAGCCCAAGCAGGGAAAACTTTCATGATCGAGCTTTGCAACGTAGACACACCAATAAAGTAAAACGTCGGCTTTTTGGCTGGTACAAGGTTCATTCCGACTCCCCTTCATATAGACGATTAACGTCCGCTTGGCTACGAGGTTGGTAATGCGCATTTTCTTCAAGTTTCCAGCCACCTTTTCCTTCAGCCAGAACGCGATAACGCATACCACCAGAACGCTTAATGATGCCGTAATCTTGCCCACTGTCTCCGGGGTAGCAAAAGAACATAACAAACTCTTCATCCCCCGTGTTTACGCTTCGGTGGATCCAGAAAGGAGGGACATAACATACCGTGTTAGGGGTGATTTCCACCACTTTGGTTTCCCCCTCAGGTGACTCAAGTAACATCAGTCCATTACCTTTCTTCCCGATGTAAACTTCTGGTCGATCGGCTATCGCATGGATATGCCCTCGAGTCATGAAATACTCGCTACCAACCTTACCGGGCCGCATTTTGGTCACACCAAAAATCATATCCTGAACCCGATTCCCTGGGTGATAGTCCGTTACTTCATAAACGACTTCTTCTCCCATTTCTTTGTTTAGCGCTTCAAATGCGTCCGTGTCCAAGTACAGCCCATTCAAATCATCAAAGCGTTTTTCGTAATGTCGGCTTGTCCCTGCCAGGCTGCCTGATAACACATCAATCTCGCAGCTCACTGGATCCATAAGTGACATAGTTGTTCCCTCACTATCCATTTAGATTGCCTACTCTTTGTTCAGAGCACTCCAGTTTTTAGCCTGTCGAATGTGACTTAAACGGTAGTGTGTGACTTAAAGAATCGGTGCTTTTAGTATTAATACTACATAAAAATAAAAGATCAAATGGTTTTGGTTCGAAAAAGGCGCTATTTTAATCAAATTAAGTTAATAAACTGTGAAATTTTAGATTGACATTGTAGTTTTATGTATTAAAAATACATTTATGCCTACTTCAAGAAGAAGAATTGGAAAGTAAAACTACCAAATGGCAGTTTCATACAAAGGAGTTGTGAATGTCGATAGGTACACTAAATCCAAAACAGACAGATTCCATCAAATATTTATTTGTCTGGCCTGCATTATTCGTAGTGCTGCTGGTGACGCTGTTTCCACTGATTTATGCGCTAACGGTCAGCTTTCAATCCGTGCGCTTAATACCGCCTTTGCCTGTAAAATTTGTTGGCTTCGACAACTACCAAACCCTGCTAGAGTCGTCTCGCTTTTGGCAGTCTGTCTTTACGACTATTTTTATCGTTTTTACTTCGGTGTTTATTCAATACGTTGTGGGCTTTTTGCTTGCAATGGCGCTGTACATAAAAGTACCTGGCGAGAAACTGTTTCGGGTGATCTTTCTACTGCCGATGTTTATGGCTCCGATTGCGGTCGCTCTCGTTGCACGAATGATGTTTCACTCGGCACTCGGCCCTGTGAATGATTTCTTTAGTATGCTCGGATTTGAAAATCTGCCTTTTCTAACGGAAACCTCTTGGGCGCTGGGCGTATTAGTCACTGTAGAAGTTTGGCAATGGACGCCTTTTGTCACGCTTTTGATGCTAGCAGGTTTGCAGGGTTTGCCCAGAGACGTGTATGAAGCGGCGTCTCTTGAAAATGTGCCACCTTGGCGACAATTTTGGGACATCACCTTTCCAATGTTATTACCACTCTCGGTTGTCGTGGTGTTCATTCGCATCGTTGAAGGTTTCAAAATTATTGATACCGTCTACATTTTAACGGGAGGAGGCCCCGGTACTTCTACCGAAACCCTCACCCTGTTTGCCTACAACCAAGGGTTTAAAACTTTTAACTTAGGGGAAGCTTCTGCACTGAGTTTTTTATTCCTAATCGTGATTGTGGTTCTTGGTAGCGTTTACCTTGCTGCTGTTAAGCCTGTAGTGGAGAAACGATCATGAGCGATTTTGCTACCGATAAATTATCCGCATCCACTACGCAAGCGAGCCGTACCATGCAAAAGCCAAGCATCAACAGTAATGCGCAATCAGGCAAACAGCACCTAGCCAAACAGCGCCGTTCACTGTCGACGGGTCAATGGGTAGCCATTATTGGGTGTTTCACTTGGTTGCTGTTTTTGCTCGCCCCTTTTTACTGGGTAACGGTAACCGCATTCAAACCGCCTCAAGCGGTAAATGGCGGGGCTACGTATTTACCCTTTATCGATTTTGCGCCTACGTTGGATGCATTTAGAGAGGTTATGTCTGGCATTCGCGGTGATTTCGTCGGACCTTTCTGGCACTCATCTTTGATCGCATTGGTTTCCACCGCTTTATCGGTGTTGCTAGGTTCAATGGCTGCTTATGGCATTGCTCGGTTTGAGTTTCGTATCCGATTACTCTCTGGATTTACTTTTGCTGTTGTCGGAATTGGTGGGTTCTTATTGCTGAATGAGGTCATGGGGCTTGCGATTCCTCAATCCATTATTATCTCGCTAGTGTCAGCATTTACCTCGTCATTCTTAATTAACAAACTGCCTCTACCCGGTCCCGTACTGGGGAACGACGACGTTACTTTTTGGTTTGTTTCTCAGCGCATGTTTCCACCTATCGTGTCTGCGTTTGCCCTATACCTGTTTTACGCAGAGCTTGGAAAACAAGGTGTACAATTGCTCGATAGCTTTTCTGGCATGGTTGTCGCCTATACCGCATTTGGGCTACCGCTCGCCGTATGGTTGATGCGCGATTTCTTCCGGACCATTCCTGTCGAAGTTGAAGAAGCAGCAATGGTTGAGAATGTGCCAAGACTTCGCATCTTTTTCGATATCGTTCTACCTATGTCCAAACCGGGGCTGATCGCGACATCGATGATCACATTGTCGTTCATATGGAATGAATTTCTTTTTGCACTTTTACTTACGTCTTCACGTTGGCAAACCTTGCCTGTTGTATTAGCAGGACAAAATTCAAGCCGAGGCGATGAGTGGTGGGCGATATCCGTCGCGACATTGATATCCATTATACCAATGATCATCGTTGTCACTCTGCTCGGTCGGCTGATGAGATCCGGACTGCTCTCTGGATCGATTAAATAGTACCAATGAAAATTAAGAACTGTTGACGACTCTTTAGGTCTTTTAACGACACTTAAGACCTTTTGACTCTACCCATGGATGCCCAGCCTTTGTGCTAGGGCAAAATTAGAAGGAATTAAACATGGAAAGGAAAATACGCACCTCCGCGCTGGCTGTCGCACTTTGTTTAGGCGCAACCGCGATGTCGACTAATGCACTGGCAGCATGCGAACCCGATTACTCCGGTGTCACCGTGACCGTCGGCTCGCAAAACGGCCCTTTTATTGCCTCGGCACTTCGCACTGCAGGCACCGCTTGGGAAGCTCAGACTTGCGGTAAAGTAAAGATTGTGGAATTCCCATTTGGGGAACTTTTCCCTAAGTTTTTGACGGGGATGCAAACAGGATCAAGTGAAATCGATGTTATTTCTTATATCCCTGCGTGGTTACCCGACTTTAATATCTTCTTGTCGGAAATGCCGAAAAGCATGCAGGAAGGAGAATACTGGAATGACATTCACCCTGTATACCGCGAACGCTTGATGTTATGGGATGGCAAAGTGAAATCCGCCACCATGGATGGCGACATGCATATGCTGAATTACCGTGCCGACCTCTTCAATGACCCGAAAGAGCAAGCGGCGTTCAAAACGAAGTATGGCTACGCTTTGGCAGCTCCTGTTACATGGGATCAGTACTACGATATTGCCGAATTCTTCAACCGCCCAGACCAAGGGTTATACGGAACGGCTGAAGCCTACAAGCGCGGTGGGCAGCAATTCTGGTACTTCTTCTCTCACGCAGCCAGCTACACCAACGATCCGAAAAACCCAGGCTCAATGTTCTTTGACCCCGACACCATGAATGCACAAATTAACAATGCAGGCTGGTTAAAAGCACTGAAAGACTACAAACGAGGCTTGGACTATAACCCACCGGGCGCGTTAAACAACGGTTCTGGTGACGTAAGACCTTTATACGCAGGGGGTAAAGTCGCGATGAATATCGACTGGGCAGACTCCGGCGTATTAGGGGCAAACCCGAAAGAATCGCGCATCGTCGGCAATGTTCGTACTGCGATGCTACCGGGGTCTAAATCCATGTGGAACGCCAAAGAAGGCAAATGGAATGAATACAATGAAGTGGTCGCGTCACCTTTCCTAGCCTTTGGTGGCTGGCAGCTTGCGGTTCCACAGTCTTCCAGAAACAAGGCGGCTGCGTGGAACTTTGTTCAAACCGTTACCAGTCAAGAACATTCATCAAAAGCCATTGTTACGGCAAATACTGGGGTAAACCCATATCGATTAAGCCACTACGACAACATCGATAACTGGTTGGCGATTTTCTCTAAACCCGAGGCGGAATCTTACCTAGCAGCGCAACGCGCATCACTAGACGCGCCAAATGTGGCACTGGATTTACGTATTCCGGGTTTCTTCGCTTACACCGAAATTCTTGAAATAGAGCTTTCTCGCGCCTTAGCAGGAAAAGTGACCGAACAAGAAGCATTGGACAGCATTGCTAAACAATGGAACCAATTAACGGATGATTTCGGACGTGAATCTCAGCTTAAAGCCTATCGCAGTGCAATGGGGTTACCTGAGAAAAAATAGAGGCCAAATAGCGCTTTACAAGCTGCCAGCTTAACCGCTGGCAGCGTGTTCCCAAACAGACAGGGAGTCGTAACAGTGACACACGTTAGCTTAACCAACATCAGTAAATCTTATGGCGAGATCAGTGTGATACCCGATCTGAATCTCGACATTGAGCAAGGCGAGTTTGTCGTTCTTGTAGGTCCATCCGGATGTGGAAAAACCACCACATTGCGAATGATCGCAGGTTTAGAGTCTGTCACAGATGGGCAGATCGCCATTTCAGAGCGAGACGTAACCTACGAACAACCCGGCACACGCAACTGTGCAATGGTGTTTCAAAACTACGCGTTATACCCACACATGACGGTGTACGACAACATCGCGTATGGCATGAAAGTGAGAAAAGAACCTCAAGATGTCATCAAAAAAAGAGTCTCCGATGCAAGCGAATTGCTTGGCATCAATGCTCTGTTAGAGAGAAAGCCGCGCCACCTTTCGGGTGGTCAACGCCAACGGGTCGCCATAGGGCGCGCCATCGTTAGGCACCCCGATCTCTTTTTATTCGATGAACCATTATCCAATTTGGACGCAAAGCTGCGTGTGGAAATGCGTACCGAAATCAAACAATTGCAACGCAAGCTTGGTACAACTGCGGTGTATGTTACGCATGACCAAGTAGAAGCCATGACCATGGCCGATCGCGTTGTCGTGATGCAAAATGGGCACATTGAGCAATTTGCATCACCAATAGAGATCTACGAAAAGCCCGCGAACCGCTTTGTGGCAGAGTTCATCGGCACCCCAAGCATGAATTTCACGAAAGTTACGGTGGGAGCCGACGCAACGTATGTCACCTTAGAAACGGGCGAAACTCTTGAAACTTCGGCTGCTCACCAAGCTGCGCTTACCCCGTACCGTGGATCTAAAGTGGTATTGGGTATCCGCCCAGAACACACTCAGGATTCCGACACTCAAAATGTAAGCAACATCGTCAGCATTCACCCACGGGCGATAGAACCACTTGGGTCGCATACGTTGGTGATTTCCGACTTAGGGGGCTCGCCATTTACGGCGCAAATAGACAGTCACTTTCCAGCAGGGCTAGACCAGTTGTGCTGCATTCAAATTGACATGTCTAAAGCGCACTATTTTGATATCAACAGTGAATTGCGAATAGAAAACTAAGTTGGTCTAAGTGCTGATTAATTAGGCACTGACAAGCAACCTACTGATAACTAAGGTTAATGCAAACAAAACAGTTACAAACAAGGCTCTTACAATTAAGGCAGAGAGGTCATTATGGCAACCCCCATATTTTTGGTTATAGATGTAGGAACAGGCTCGGTGAGAGCGGCTGCCGTGAGCAAAAACGGGGAAATGCTCGCTTTTTCTGCCAAAGAGCACGATCAGCATGTTCCAAAATATGGCTGGTGCGAACAACGCCCGATAGACTGGTGGCAAGGTGCATGTGAATCCATTAACGCAGTTATCCATCAAATTGGGCAGCGAAAATCGGATATCGTTGCCGTATCGTGCTGTGGCCAAATGCATGGCACCGTTCTAATTGACGAGTCAGGGCAACCCACTCGTGAATATGTACCGTTATGGAATGATAAGCGAACCATAAACCATGTAAATCAATACCAAGATAACTTCGGGCTGGAAAGCTGTTTAACCCATACCGCTAACCCACCAACACCTGCTTGGCCAGGGTTCAAACTTCAATGGTTTGCAGACAACGAACCAGAACTGTTGGATAAAAGTTGGAAAGTATTGATGCCGAAAGATTTCATTAATTTTCGGCTAACCGGCAATATTGCCTTTGATACAACAGAAGCGTCCGCCAGCTTTTTAATGGACGCAGACACCAAAGAATGGTCGCAAACCATGCTGTCACAATTGGGAGTGCCTCGTCGTTTACTGCCTCCATTGCGTGACCCGTTAGATGTACTTGGCTCCATTTCATTTAAAGCGGCTCAAGAGACCGGATTGCCAGAGGGGCTTCCCGTCGTGGTCGGTGGGGGTGATTTCCCCGTAACTTTGGTTGGCTCGGGCGTTACCGAGCCCGGAATGGGTTCCGATGTGACGGGTACTTCTTCAATCATCACTATCGCAAATAGCGAGCCAGTGAGGCACGAAGAAGTCTGCAATGTATTGATTCCCGGTAATCATTGGGGTGCGTTTTCATTGTTGGATGCCGGAGGCGATGCGGTGCGCTGGGCTAGGCGAGCAATGAACGAAAATACGCTTTCATACGAAGCCGCGACAACAAAAGCCGCCGAGTCTCCCGCAGGCAGCCGACACCTTTTCTTTTTACCTTACCTGACCGGAGAGCGGCTCGGAACAACCCGCAACTCGCGAGCGCAATTCTTTGGGTTAAATAGTCGCCATGGCCTTGCCGATCTGCACCGCAGTGTATTAGAGGGGGTCGCGTTTGCTGTTCGCAGACAAATCGAACAGATGAGCGGCTCAGATACCAAGAGTGCTTTTGATACCAAGAACAGTGCTAAAGTTGAACGCATCATTGCGGCCAGCGGCGGCGCGAAATCTCTACTCTGGCTGCAAATCAAAGCCAGCATGTACAACACTCCCATACTGGTTCCTAAAGAAGCGGAATGCGGTGTGATTGGCGCGACAGCCATAGCTGCAACTGCGACGGGTCATTTCAATTCATTGTCTGATGCTACACGACATCTTGTTCAGTACGAAAAAGAGATCCAACCGAACCCAGAATGGAAAGACACGTACGATCGTATGTACCCAATGTTCAATAAAATCAAGGCTGCAACAAGCGATCTCTACAGCGAACTCGATAAGCTAGAAGAAACTCTTTAACGCTTCTAATGCAGTGTTCTCTCGCCTGTATTTTATTTGATCATAAGCAAAGTTAAGACGCTGAGCCCTAAAATTGAAACATATTTGAGTATATATTGGACAACACTTACTCATTTAGATCTTGGTTCACTTGACGCTTTTTCGTTTAAAACGGGAATGAAGCTCCTATTCCAACCAAGGTTCTAGTCTTCAAATATTCGGTCGGCTCAGAAAGGTATATTCATGTTAAAGATTGATAAAGAACAGCTAAAGTTTGATGGTGTACTCTGGGATATGGACGGCACCATTGCCGATAGCGAACCGATTCACGAACGAGCCATTCGCCATACACTTAACAAGTATGGGGTAGACCCAACACACGACGACATGCAAAGCGTACTTGGAACAGAAGGGAGCAAAACCTTTGAATACTTTCAAACAACGTACGACCTCACCGTATCGTTTGACGATTATCAAGCCTCCAATTACCAGTACTTCTGTGCTCACAGTAACGAAGTGACCCCACTCTATGGGTGTGAGGTTTTCAAATCACTCCGTGCACTCGGTGTGCCGCAAGCTATTGTCACGAATTCCGACCGTATATTAGTCAATGCCAGCCTCGCCGCTCTCCAACTTGAAATACCGGGTTTGACGGTTGTTGCCCGAAACGACGTTAAACTGGGAAAGCCTTCACCTGAAGGATACTTGCGTGCTGCTTACCTTATTGATGTTGAGCCGAGTAAGCTTGCGGTGATTGAAGACAGCGTATTAGGCGCAAAAGCGGGGCTGCTTGCAGGAATGCAAGTCATTGGTGTTCCCATAGAGGAAAATCGTCACAAATTCTCCAGCGACGTCACCCTTGTTAAAAACGCACATTCGCTCATTGACGCCCTTTCAAAAAGCTAATGGGTAAGCCTTGCTTCTTCGGTCGAGCGTACACTCAAATTGCGATAGTGTTTATTTAACTCTTTCAATATGCATCAAAAAATTTGGTTTCGAGCACAGCATCTTCTATGAGCTGGTATATACTTTTTAAAAACCCTAATAACTCAAGTTGATACGGTTATACCCAAGTAACCTCACCTTGAGATCACCGTTTTTATATTCAGGTAGGCTACATGATCATCGAAGTGACTTATCATCCAAGCAAGCACGATTTGGAATCGATTTATCAGGCTTTAAAAGAGTTTAATGAACCCTTTTTCCCTGGGTTGGATGAAAAAGTATTGGCTCTTTTTATTCGGGACCAACACCATCAAATCATTGGTGGTATTGCGGCACACCTATTCTATGATTCTCTCCACATTCATCGTATTTGGGTTAACGAGACCTATCGCCGTAAAGGGGTAGGCACTAAGTTGCTAAAAACGGCTGAAAAAGAAGCTCGAAAAATGCAAGTTAAGAAAGTATTTTTGGATACTTACAATTTTCAAGCACCAGATTTTTACCTAAAGCATGGCTTTCACGAAGTGGGTCGCTATGTAGGTTACCCTCAAGATGGCACAGATAAAATATTTTATCGGAAGACTTTGATATGATGGACGGAAACCCAAGGTGATCTACCCTAGTACCCTGAGGAGATCGCCTGAAGTAACCTCTATGAACATCTGGAGTTAACCGTGAAACAAACGCAACGTCATCATGAAATACTCGCTTTATTGGACGAGCAAGGATTCCTTTCCACTGAAGCTTTTGTTGATACGTTTAACGTCAGCCCCCAAACGATTCGACGCGACCTAAATGAACTTGCTCAGCAAGGGCTTATCAGCCGACATCATGGTGGAGCATCCCTCTACTCTAGTACGGAAAATGAGGCCTATTCCACCCGAAAAATCAGCCATCAGGAAGAAAAAGCCCGAATCGCGACCGAGCTGGTCAAAAAAATCCCTAATGGCGCATCCATGTTTATTGATATTGGGACAACGACAGAAGCCGTAGCGACCGCGCTGTTGAATCATAAAGATCTTAAGGTTGTCACCAATAACATCAACGTTGCCAGTATTTTGATGCCGAAAGAGGATTTTACCGTCATCATCGCGGGCGGTCAGATCCGCAATAAAGACGGCGGTATTATTGGGGAAGCCACACGAGAGTTTATCGAACAGTTTCGAATGGATTTCGGCATCATAGGCATCTCGGGCATTGATTCCGATGGCAGCATGCTCGATTTTGATTATTCTGAAGTGAAGATTGCGCAAGCCATCATTGCCAGTTCACGCCAAACACTACTGGCTGCGGACAGCAGTAAATTCAACCGTGGTGCCATGGTGAACCTTGGTCATATTTCTCAGGTAGATTCGCTGTTTACCGATGAAGTACCAGCATCGAACTTAGTTGATGTTATCAAGCAACACGACGTTGAATTAGTGGTGTGCTGACCACCTTGAGGGAAACCTTAGCCCTCACTTATTTTCCCTGATTCTTTAGGAAGGCTTCCACTTCAGCAATAAAAGGAATGGACGTTTGCGCGCCAAAGCGTGTCACTGAAATGGCGGCAGCAGCGTGTGCAAACACCACCGCCTCTTCAAGAGATTTTCCTTTGGTCAGCCCCGCAATCAGCGCACCATTAAATGTATCGCCAGCGGCCGTTGTATCCACGGCTTCTACTGTAAAAGCCGGAATCAAATAGCCTATCCCATCCTGACTGACCCATACCCCTTTTGAACCCAAAGTAATTAGCACCATAAGCACACCTTTCTGATGAAGATATTGTGCTGCTTTCGATGCCGATAAATGGTCCGTCACTTCGATTCCCGTTAGAATCTGCGCTTCCGTTTCATTAGGGGTGAGTATGTCAACTTTTGAAAGTAGGCTATCTGGAAGCACACTGGCTGGCGCAGGGTTAAGCACAACTTTTTTGTTAGCGCTGTACGCAATATCAATCGCCTTCTCAACCCCTGAAATGGGGGTTTCCAGCTGAACCAGCAGATAGTCGCCCTGTTCTATAATATCCGCAAAACCCGACACCACTTTCGCCGTGAGATGATCATTTGCCTCGGCTGAAATGCAAATGTTGTTTTCACCACTTTCTGCCACTTGAATCATCGCAATACCCGTTGCGCAATCGGGCTCTACCTTGATCCCAGAGACATCAATCCCGTCCGACTGATACTGCTTTCGAATGCCTAGCCCAAAGGGGTCGTCCCCAACACACCCAATAAAATGAGTCTCTGCACCCAGCCGTGTAGACGCCACCGCTTGATTCGCCCCTTTTCCACCAGCAATGACCCGATAATTTCGACCTTTTAAAGTTTCACCAGGGCGTGGAAACGTAGGAACTTGTAACACGTGATCAGCGTTGATGCTCCCTAACACGACAATTCCGTTCATAACTCTCTTTCGTCAGCCTCTTTTTTTAATGCCATCCATTGGCGTGGAGACACGCCTGTAATTTTCCGAAACACCTTACTGAATCCGGAGTAACTCTCGTACCCCACGTGATCCAGCACCCAATGCATCGGCTTTCCTTGTAAAATGAGCGATTGCGCAGCCCCAATACGCCAATGTGCAACGTAATTGCCGGGGGTCATTCCTACCACTTTTTTAAAGGTATCGATGAATACCGTTCTCGACATCGCCCCTTTCTCTGCCATGTCTTCCATGGTGAAAGCTTTATACGGAAGTTGGTGAATCATATTCAGTACTTCCGATAATCTAGGGTGCGACAACCCAGCCAACACACCTTGTTTTACTAAATTGCTATCAACTATGTGGCGAAAAAGCATGATCATCATGACATCACTCAACTTGTCGAGGATCACCTGCTGCCCTAGCTCTGCACTTTCCGCTTCCAGAAACAATCCTTCCATTATCGGCGACAACGCAGGCAATGTTCTGAACGGAATCACAATTTTGTCTGGAAGTGCGGAAAAAAGCAGCTCCCACTTCCCTTCACTGTATTCAATTGTAGAACACACCAACTGAGCCCCATCCGATAGCCCTTCAATAACATGAGGGACCGTTTGCGGAAAATACACAATAGAAGGCTCATCGACCTTCATTTCCTTCCCTTTGTGATCTCGCAGTATCAACTTGCCGTCACGCACAATGTGAAGGTGACCTTGATTCTTTTCATCATCCCCAAATGACGAGGTCCCGCAGAGCTGCCCCGTATAGAAAACTTCAGACCGCATTGAGAGTTGTTGTATCAGTTTAGATAAAGCATCCATGAAAACCTCGGACTATTGGCACACTTTTACGCATTTCTGTACCCAAATAGACCGGGCATCTGCCTTAAATTACTTCACACACGGTCAGGGCAAGCCGCAGAAATTACGGAAACCTGACATTAAGAAGATAATAAAAGGAGTTTTCCTATGTCTGTTTCAAATAAATCTCTTAAGCGTCTTATTAGTTTAGGCGGTATTGCGATGCTTCCTTTCTCTGTGATGGCTGCCGACATCGACGTAAGCGCTGATGCCAACGACCTGGCAATTAAGGGTTACGACCCAGTAGCGTACTTTACGGCCAGTGAACCAACTGTCGGTAATCCAGAATTTTCAGCGACTTACAAAAATGCGATTTACCATTTCGCTTCAGCTGAAAACCGCGATACGTTCCGTGCAGATCCAGCGGCATACGCACCACAATACGGTGGTTACTGTGCATTTGGTGTTGCCATGGGTAAGAAGTTTGATACCGACCCACTCGCGTGGAAGGTAGATGAAGGCAAGCTTTACCTAAACCTTGATAAATCAGTGCAGCAACGCTGGTTAGAAGATGTGACCGGGTTTGTTAAAACCGCGAACGGAAACTGGCCTGAAATCAAAAGCGTAAGCGCTGATAAATTATAAGTTTCCCCTCCCTTGCTTTGAGTTCTCTCCCTCTATCCAATTCTCTGCAAGGGATCTTTTTATTCCCTGTCTTGGGTTAGCGCCCAATCAAAAGCCTCTTATGAGGCTTTTTTCTTTGAAACCACAAGAAATAACACCACGAACATGCTTTTTTATCTCATGGTGAAACAGATGTGTTGAACAAGAAATGGATAGATTTTTGCAACCACCCCATCATTTCAATAGTGCTACCTAGCATCTAGAGCTTACTTGGGTGTATACCTAATGTAATGTTGCTCAACGTGCAGAAAACCTCATGACACTCAAAGAAATCTTAGATATCCGTAACGTACGCTACTTCTTAGTGTTTCGAATCAGCTACTTTGCACGCTTTTACTACCCAGTATTCACCCTACTCTATTTAGATTACGGCTTAACACTCTCTCAATTCGCAATACTGAACGTGATTTGGGCAGCGACCATTGTTATTTCTGAGGTCCCATCGGGTGCGTTTGCCGATACCTTAGGACGCAAAAAACTCGTCGTCTTGTCTTCTGTGGTGATGTTCGTTGAAATTGCCATGATCGCCCTTGTGCCCACGGGCAATCCCACGTTGGTCTTTGTTGTGTTTATGATCAACCGAGTATTGAGTGGTTTAGCCATGTCTTTGGCGAGTGGTGCGGATGAAGCTCTGGCTTACGACACCTTAAAAGCGCAAGGCAAAGAAGAAGTGTGGCCACAGGTGTTACAAATCCAGCTTCGTATCTCATCTGGTGTGGGTATTTTTGTCACCTTGCTGGGCGCCGCCATGTACGATGTGAATTTTATGGCGACCGTTTACCAATTTCTTGGAATCGCCGCGCCAGAGAATACCCAAGACATCATGCGTATTCCCGTATTTGCCACTTTATTTGTCGCGATCATCGCCATTTATGCCGCGATAAACATGGAAGAAGACAACAACGCATTACCATCCCACAGCAGTAAATGGGCAACGACAGTCGCCAGCCTTAAACTGACAATCGATACCGGTAAGTGGGTCATTGCCACTCCCTACGTGCTGTTTATATTGCTCTATTACAGCTTGTTCGAGCATATCTCGCGCATGTTTTTAACCATGAACAGCCAATACTATCGCGCCATCGATATCCCGATTATCTATTTCGGGTTTATAGGTGCAGGGATAAGTTTGCTGCAAATTCTGCTGGCAGGGCAAAGCCGACGTTTAGCAGAAAGCATAGCGCCGAGAACCTTTCTATTGGTGATGGGGATCGCCACCGCCATCACTTATTATTTGATCAGTCTTGGGTGGTCGATTTACGGAGTCATCCCCGTTCTGGTGCTGATTTTCATCAACATGACGATAAACATTTTCATTAGCTACCACCTCAACAAAAAGACCGAATCGCACAACCGAGCCACGGTTCTGAGTTTTAAAGGATTGATGTTTAACCTAGGATACGGGTCGATCGGTATTCTTTACGCTTACTATTACAAACTCGTCTCGCAAAGCTACACGGAGCAAGAGATTGAACAACACCTCGATTTCTTAGCGTCACTCTCTTCATTCTGTTACTACTTCGCATTTTGGTTTGTCGTAATTAGCGGGTGGTTTTACTTTAAGAGTAGGAGGGTTGGGATTTTTTGAGGTCTGGAAAAGTGTTTAATCTTCCTAGCGTGTTTACGGACAGAAACAAGGTGGGCTTGCCCACAAACATGCTAGCAACTTATAAACCCATTTATCAAAGGCTCCCAATCTGACTGTTATGCTCCTAGGTTTTTGTTGGGGTAAAACATGCGAATGAAAATTTGATATGCTCAAATGCAATATGCATTAGGCTGATATACAATGTGCCTCTTATAACTTCCACTGCTTGGAGCTGGACACGTACAATGGGCGAAACCTCAAACATCGCAAAGATGGCGGAAAAGATATCAGAAGACATATTTAAATGGTTCAAGTGGGAGCATGTGCCGATCAAAGATTTGAACTTCACCTGTCACAAAGGAAGGGAGCATTCAAGCAGCTCCCAAGACAAGAAAACACATCCTGTAGATACAATTTTTAAATATAAAGATCCTTACAAAGGGCGAGAAGTAATTTTTAACACTGACCTTAAAAGCTATAAAAAAGGGTCAATCACCTCTTCAGCTCTGCGAGATGCTATTTGGTCATTGGCTCGAACTATAGACTGTGCTGATGGCAGTGATGAATGGCGAAAACGTTACGCCTTGAGTTCTCAAAACTACGACATTCGCGGACTCCTTTTCGTTTATAACCATGATGGTGAGTACCAGAATAATTTTCTTGATCTTTTTAAGCCTAAAATAGGAAAAGAAGGAAAGTTAACTGGTGGAATAAATATAGGTAATGTTCCTTTAAGAGAAGGACAGCAGTTACACATAATAGAGCCTTTGCTGATTCAATACATGAGAACCATAATTTCAGATATGGATAAGTTACATAGAGAAGGATCGTTTCCAGAAAAAAGTTATTCTTTTTATTATCCTGATCTTTTACTGCATAAGCTAAAAGGGGATACCCAAAACCATCCAGCTACAATTGAACTCATCTCTGGACCTTATATGATTATTAAGCATGATGATATTGTTAAATGGTGTGAGAGTACTAATGCTCCTGTTGTTCGATATGGGAAAGGCTATGTTATTTATTACAACCAAACAGGGGATACATATTTAGAGTTTATCTACCTATTTGATATGTTGTCTAACCTTCAGATCCTAAGAACTAAGGAAAATAAAATTAGAATTCGAGTTGCTCATAGACAACCTTTTAATGATATAAGAAGTAGCTTTCAGACAGCAGTTGAAATATATTCCCATAGTCTTGGAGGTGATGAGTTTAAAGCTGAGGTCTTGAAATCAATCGAGTTAGAAATCGTGGAACAAACTAAAGATATCTTTAGCACAAATGATATTGGGTGGGATCGATAATGGTTCAATCATCGCTGCATGCAGCAACAGATAAAGCCGTATTTGATGCTGTTAATCAGCATAAAATAACAAAAGAAGAAATACTGAATATGTTCTTTTCTAGGGGAGTTATTGTTTCAAAGAAAACTGATAAAGATGAGTTGGCAAAAGAGTTTTCTTCGTTCTTTCATAGTTACCATGACTACGACAGCTTATCTTCTATTTTAGGTGTTAACAATAGAAAAGAAAAGTTAACCTCCTATACGTTAGATACGTCCTTAAAAGTATCTGATGTTGAAAGCTCTATAAAAAAAATCAAAGAGAAGATCGTAGAACAAGGAGCAACTGTAGAGCATAAGGTAAAAAGAGAAGGAAAGAAAATTGAGCTAGCTATAACTTATCAAGTTTTAAATTTGTCGAAGAATGACTTTCAACAAGTCAGTGTAAGAGATGCTGTCTTGACAATTGAAGAAACTGATAGTGGCTTAGATATTCAACATCCACAAAATAAAAAATTATCCGACATTAGCGATGAGTTAATTGACGTACTTGAAAGTAAAGATAAGTCATTAGAAAAAGATGAAATAGAATTGTCTGCTTTTGAAAAGCCCGAAGATAGATGTCAATTTTTTGATTATCTAACAAAAGGAGTTGAAGGTTTTACTTGTAAAGATGTAACGGATACTTACGTATTTAACCCTAGTAAAAAGGTTACCTCAGGACAAAAAAACGAGGTTCATATTACGAGTGCGTCTTTGAAAGGTACTGGTGTGAACTTATCAGATGAACTGAAAAGCTTGCATGAGCAAGGCTTCTATACTTGGAGGGTTATTTGGAAAGCAGTGAAGGAAAATAAAGATTCATCTGATTTGTATGTCTTCGAGGCTCAGTTTAGCGATGCTGAGGAGTGCAAAGACTTCTCCTTCATTGTAAAAGGCTCATATAAGAGAAAAGATGAGGGTATAGTCGGGGACGTTTCAGGTCATAATGTTAATAGGACTCCTATATCACTAATTGAAGAAGATCAGCTAAATAAACTCATTAACAAATCAGCATGGAGTGCTATTGAGAAGCTATCTTCCTCATGTGCTACTGAAGGTGATGAAAATGACAATACAGCGAAGCAAGTGGTATCAGTTAAAAACTAAGCTCTCTATTTCGGGCATTTCCGATAAGATCAGAGCTTACACATATGAACAATCAGACTCTTTTGGATTTGACTTGGTTAGCATTCGTGAAACAAGTATCTTAGTTAGATATTCTGAAAAGTTCATACATATAGATAGCTTTCTAAATGCTTATGGTGAAGATGTTACATCTGAGACAGTTAGATATAAACTTGTAAACTTCTCTATATCAATAATTGATGATAGCAAGTATCTAATACATATCGAAAACTCACCACGATCTACTTTGGATCTATTTTATAATTTAGAGAAGGTTATCCAGTCTGATTTATCACTGAGTCTAATATCTATTAATATTTTAGATTTTCTGGAATCTCTTAAATATAGAGACGAAGTTAAACAATTTAAAATTAAGAAGGCTGTATTTTCAGGAATAACAATTACGCCAAAGTCTAGAGCGAAGATTGAAATCACCTCAAGCCAAAATGCATTGTTAGACTTTAAGGAAAAATATAACAATAGTAGCTTTATTATCGATACAATAAATTGCCATTTTAGGTTTAATGGCGAGGAGGTAAGTTTAGAATTGAGAAAAACAGGAACCATTTCTCATTCTAAAAGACTTCTTAATTTTTTGAATGATGAACTGTTAAAAAAAGCTATAAATATGTGAACTTTTATGTAGGCTCTCGTCTCCCATTTCTGAGACGAGAACTATAAGGGAAAATATGAAGATCGAGCCAGAGAATTTTCTGAATAAAATTTTTGATGTCGAGAGTAAAAGAATCTTAAATGATATTAAAGATTATACTCCTCTAAAACCCGTGATTGAGGGATTTAATGAAGAACAAAATGTAGCAGCTTTAAGCTACATTGTTGATGTTTTCAAGGAATGCTTTGAAGTTGGAGATCTAAAGGTTCATATTGAAGTTGAAAGTTCGAAATTGAAAGCTTATGCGATGTACTTTATTTTTCATCAAACAAAAACAATATATTTGCACTTTTTATGGGTAAACAGTGAGTTTAGAAAAAAAGGGTTAGGTAAGAGTATTGTTAGTAAGTTTAAAACCATGAGCTTGATACGTGCCTTCTATGCGACTTTACTAAAGTTGGTTATTATGAAAGTTGTGGTTTTAGGTTTATGTCTAAAGCAAATACCCCGCTAGGTGATAACTTTAAAATGTCAAAATATCTGTATCATAGTTTGTCGATCATGACCAATTCGAAATCTTCCACGCAGGCTCCAATTTTCTACTTGAACGATAATGACTTAAGAGCTATTTCAGGTGTTAGTGAAATTGAGTTTCAAAAGCTGGCAAGTCTTGAGCCAAAAATATAATAAGTATTTAAGAATGATTACCAGCGCTTGGAATTTTTCATCTGCGTTGGGTTTTGTCAGTCATTCACTTTTTCGACAGATTAGAACCTGACGCTACACATAATCATGCACTCATGAAGACTTGAAATAGGAAAGTAATTTTACATACTTTTGGTAGATTTTGAATATCACCGCTCGGTAGCCTCCTATTAGGAAGTGTACGTCAAAACTCAGCGTCATGATTCGTGCTGAGTTATTGCTCCATCACATTTTTTGGGAAAAAACATGTTACGGCTCCTACACACGAAAAGCCTAAGTCGCCAACATAGATTGTATGTTAGTTTCTGAGGAAAGCTTGCTAGGAATAGCAAGCAGCAACAAACATCATGATAGCAAACCACTAATTAGTGGCTTACTACCAAATACCCTCTCACAGTTGAAAACCAGCCTAGCCCCCCCTTGCTACGCTGTCTTCGCCTCTTTTCTACTTTGACCTTCCTCTGGAATGCGCAAAATTTTTAGCATTGCCATTTTAAATACTGGAGCCAGCCTGCGTTCTACTTGTGTATGAATGACATAGGCTGCCACAAACATGAGAGCAATGGTCGAAGTGACCAGAACAACAGGATCAACGGAATCACCAAAATGATTGAAAATGATGTAGCCGATGTTTTGGTGTACTAGGTAAATCGGGTAAGTTAGCACGCCTAGGTAGTACAGCCACTTTTGTCTGAGTATGTTTTCTTTACAGAAGGCGGTAACGCAGAACAGCATAAAGAAGGCGATGTTGAGAGTGGCAATGACCGTGGTGTTGAATGTGATAGAGAACCAGCCAGACATTAACTCACCAAACAATGTCGATTGCTTAACCATATAAACAAGCGACAGTGCCAGAAGTAGCATTTTAAAGGTAGACGCGCCATCACGGCGAATGTAGTAAAAGATGCCTCCAGCGGCAAAATACCCGCTCCAATGAGGAAAAATAGACACCCACATGTTCATTTCTTTAGCCCAGGGGTGGAATAGTGTGGCGGTTGATACAATGAGCACTAAGGCAATCACATGCAGGAAATACTTCATCATTCTAAAAAGCAGCATAACAAAGACGAGTAAGTAAAATTTCACTTCAAGAAACAGAGTCCAATATGCCCCATCGACAGGCATATGCCCGAACCAGTAATTCACCATAGTTAAGTTCGCTAGGAACTGTGCACCGTCGACCGTGAATTTGGGTGCACCAAAATACACAGTAACAATACTGGTCAGAACTAATGCGACCCAGTAGGCAGGAAAAAGGCGAGAAAAACGGGATGCCACAAACTTGCGTGCACTGCCCCCTTCTACGCTCATAAAAATAACAAAGCCACTAATCACAAAAAAGAAATTGATGCCCATATAGGCGTAACGGCTCCAAGTACGAGTATTTTCTAGATCAATAATAGGGGCATGACCCGCCATATGCGCAGAATAGGTATAGTGAAAAATCACAACAAAAATGGCTGACAAAAACCTGAGTAAATCTATTTCGTAAAACCTTGTCTTCATATTTAATTATCCATAAAGTCAAATAAAAACCTTTCGATTCCAACGTAATATAAGCCGTTCATAGCTTATAACTAGGGGGCAAACTTCAGATAGGAAAAGTAATATCAAGCAGCACACCAACACCACTTAACATACTGTTATAATTAATTTTTACTATTTAAAACACGAACCACAATCTTACATGGCTTTTTGTATTCTATATCTCAGTCGCTATTCATTATGTGCTAACACTCATAAAACAAAGTATTTTTATAAGGTATCTCACTCAATATTTAGTGATAATAAATTGAAACTAAATAATCCTTAATAAAACTTAAACTAAAAATTGAACATCGCTTTATATTGATATTTTTTCACAAACGTCATTGTAATAATTTAATGAATGAGAATTCGAGTATTTAAAAAATCTGGATAGCTTTCAAAACGGAATTCGAACAATGGAATGTTTCCCGCTACTGGCAAAGCAATGAATATATAGCACTGCCAGTGATACACTATTGCCTTGTAAACCGATAAATACGCAGCTTTACTGTGCTAGCCATGACCTGAATTACCTTGCGCGTCGTAACTGGGAAACCTCCTGTGCTCCCATAAACATTGAAGACAACGTATGGATTGGCGGTAATGTTGTGATCAACCAAGGTGTGACAATAGGTGCGCGATCTGTAATAGCAGCCAATTCAGTCGTGAATAGCGATGTACCGCCAGATTCACTGTATGGTGGAACACCTGCCAAGTTAATCAGAAAAATTCATGAAAATGGTGAAGATATAAGCCGTTAATAGACGTTAGAAGAGGAGGATTTTCTAACATTCTAGCGATGCTCCTCAAAGCTACACCGCCGAATACACGAGAACAGCCTATCGCAATACTGTATCTCGCATTTCAAATACTCAGCCACCAACTGCTTTCAACTGCTACCCTACCTCGACAACGTGTACCGCGTCCCCGCAATATATCATTCTATTTGAGAGAATAATGGCTTTAACAGTTTGTCATCTCATATCGAAATGAATTGCGTATTTATAGCGCTCTCTAATATTCTGAATCACGATCAAAAATAATATTCTCGGATGAAAGAAAATACAGTATTACACTCCAAATAATAACAGTGCTAAATACGGAATAATATTTAACCTAAAGGGTATTTTTTCCTTAAATAAATATTCAACAAATTATTTAAAATCGATAATTTACTATCAAAAATCTCGCTATGTTCATTAAAAATCTTCATCCTTGTTGAATTTTTATTCTTTTAAACATTTAAAAAATAAATCAGTCTTTTTATTGAGACAGTATTTTTTCAACAAAAAATAACTCGAATAAAAATCACAAAATAAACATTAATAATGGAACATTATAATAACAATAAATTGACATACAAAAATAACTAATTGATTTTAAATGATTTAATATCTTACTCATTACAAATAATATTCTTTGAAAAAGAATAATGAATTCTGTTGCATATGGATCGTATTTTATAAAAAACATAACGTAATTATCAGCAACAACAAACATAATGTTGGTAAAACAAAAACATTAATAACTTGAATATTATTGAAGGTAGATTAAATGAAACCATCTATGAAAATAGTTAGTTTAGCTATATTAGCGGCGTGCAGTGCCACGGCACACAGTGCTCCAAAATGGACCCAAGCTGAACAAGTATTTAATACTTATGAAGACAACGCATCACTACTACCAGTAGCGGGATATGTTTCTAACTGGGGAGGGTATGAGCGTAGTTTTAATATCAATGACATTGACGGAAAATACGACAAGTTAGTTTATTCTTTCATGGCGCTTTGTGGGACAGAAATAGGGGACCCAACGATTACTTCTGCGGTTAAATCCGCGAAGAAAATCTGTGCCGATGGTGGATACCCAGACTTCACGATTGTCTTTACCGACCTATACGCAGATCTTCAGAAAGATCTTGGTGCTGGTAACGGTAATTGGCACAACGACCTCAACGGTCCTGCTACTTTTGAGTCCGGTCAGAAATACGCGGGTGGTTTAGTTGCTGTTCTGCGTGAAATGAAGAAGCGCGACCCAGGCTTGGAGCTTGCTTTCAGTGTGGGTGGCTGGTCTCTGTCTGAACCATTCTCTCGTATGGCAAGTACGTTTGAATCTCGTAAAGTGTTTATCGACAGTGCTGTTAAGTGGTTCACCTTGTACCCTATGTTTGATCAGCTCGATATTGACTGGGAATACCCAGGTGGTGCGGGTGCGAGCGAAAACTCATGGTCACCAGACGATGGTAAAAACTACGCACTTCTTATCAAAGAGCTTCGTACTGCACTAGATGCTGCGGGCATGCAAAACAAGAAAATTGCTATCGCTGCGGGCGCTCCTGCGACAAAACTGGACGCATCAAACATCAAAGCTTTGATAGACAACGGTTTGGATTACGTCCACTTAATGACATACGACTTCATGGGTGAATGGCAGGATAAGCTTGCGCATCACACAAACTTGTCGGGCGAGTTGTTAAAAACTGACGACACTTTCCACTCCGCTGAAAAATCAATCGACTACATGATTGACGTGCTTGGCATTCCATCAACAGCGATTCAGATTGGTTACGCAAACTACAGCCGTAACGCAGGTCAGGTGAACCTTCAAAGCGTTTCTCCTCTGGTTGGCTCATTTACACCGGGTAATTCAACAAACAAATCTTATGATACTGGCTCTTCAGAGCTTTTTGATTACGCGAATAAACTTGTGAGCTTTAAGAGCACGGGTGCCGCTGGCATGCAAGGCTATGAGATTTATACCGACATAGACGCAAATGCAGACTTCCTGTTCAACAAGAGCACAAAACAATACGTCAGTATCGATACACCTCGAACTGTTTACGCAAAAGCCGCGTACGCGAAAAAACGTAATCTGGGTGGTATCTTTAACTGGATGGTCGATCACGATCCTGGTTACCACATCAATGCGGCACGTGAAGGCTTAGGCTACAAAGTTACTCAAACTAAATTGGACATGACTAACGTAGTGAATACGTGTGGGCTTATTGATGTAAACGGCAATAAACTGTCTGATGAAGACTGTAAGATATTGACTGGCGTTAAAGATGGTTCTATCGGTCCGATTGAACCGCCTACAAAGCCAACTGAGCCACCAACAAAGCCAACAGAGCCGCCTGCTGACCTATGGGACGCGACAAAAACTTACCAAACTGGCGATATCGTCACGTTCGAAAATGAAAAATGGAGAGCGCGATACTGGACTCAAGGTGGTGAAAACCCGAAAGCGTCATATCAAAAAGATAAGTGGGGTAACTGGGAACCAGCAAACTAAAACCTGATTTTTAACACTCTCTCATTCGCCCCTGCTCTGGCTAGTTCAGAACAGGGGTTTTCCTTATCAAAACTCTCGCTGTTAAGTAGATAAATACCACCCCAACCTAGTTGAATCTAGTGATGCTTTCTCAAGACCCAATCAATAATCAAAAAGCATATTAAAATACTTGTCTCTTGAAGCTGGGGAGTTGTCTCGGTGTGTGGCGTACTCTACGTGAGCCTCCACGGGCGCGTTTGGTGATAGTTTGATACTCCAAAGTGCGTTAAGTTGGTTTGGTACCACGGAATAACGTACATCAATAATGCGCAGCTCATCGGTAGGGTCTTGAGCGATATACCCATTAGAAAACCAGCGAAAACGTTCGATGTCTTTGGCTTGCTGCGAATCGGAGGCGAGCCAAGGAAAATCTCGGCTTACATTTAACTTTTTAGTGAATTCGCCGGGATAGGCTTTCACCGATGCTCCCACCCTTACAGCATCCACGTAGAAATGGTCCTCGGTCTCATAGACCACTTTCCAAAGTAAAAGATTCGCGAAGCTCGGTTTGGCTTCCAGCTTAATCGGCGAATGCTGCCTCTCTTTCGCCAATTGCCACCCGGCTTCTTCAGCTCTGTCTCTTTGAATCATTCCTAATGTGAGATAGGTAAGCGCCCAAAGAAACGCGATACGAGCGAACAATGGGTTTCGTTTCAGCACGGCAAATACAAGTAACACCAATATTGGAAGAGTGAAGGCAGGATCAATAATGGATACCGTATTCCACGCAAAACGTGCATTGCTGAGCGGCCAAAACAGCTGAGTACCATAACTGGTACAGGAATCCAGCAGCGCATGAGTGCCATAACCCAGCGCACAAAAAAGCCAACTTTGTTTAAATGAAAGCCCGCGCCTTTTTGAGATAAGCGGATGCAAAACCAAGGCACAGATTAAGCTTCCAATTGGGATAAACAGGAGGGAATGAGTGAACTGCCGATGAAATTCCAAATACAACAGTGGGTCGGTCGATGAACGAATGAGCACATCCAAATCGGGAGCCATTCCTGCAAGCAGCCCTAAAACCCCAGCGACAACCACATTGTGTTTTTTGCTCACCGACTGAGGCAAGGAAGCGCCTAGTAAGCCCTGTGTTAATGGATCCATCAAATACTCTCAAATTAGGTTTTGCCGAACACAGTTATACTGTATTACGTAATGCAGAGATCATCAAAAGTGCTTTGATTTCAGTGTAAAAGGAAAGATCCCTGTTCGCTAATCTAAGTCATCAAAACGCATCGTGGACACAAAAAAAAGCCTCGAAGATCGATATGGTCTTCGAGGCTTTTTAAATAAATGTGTCGCAATGGATTAGCGAGTCTAAAACCGTATCGGGTTAGATCGCTTCTTCTTGAGCTTGCTTCACTAATGCCTGACGTTGAGCTTCTTTTTCGCATGACGCGTTATTATTGTTTTTGCTTTCATTTTCCAATTCACTTGGAACGAATACATAGTACTTATTGAACATCTTGAACCTCAAACTGCATGAATCATTACGCTCGAAATTATTCACCTAGCGTAATCAAGCCGCAGATATTAATGACTTTATGCTCAATATTCAATCAAATTTATGTAATCCTTTGTCAGAAATCGCGTTCGAGAAGAGCTTCAGGAAGTAGAACCCAAAATGGGGGATATACCCAAGTAACCTCAAGGTGCAGGATTCAGAGCCTCATATTCTGTTTCAATTCAAGCCTTTCTACTTCAAAATCAGGAACGCAGCGGAATGACGAGTCCTTTCCAAGTTCTTAGACGATGAAGTGGGGCAGAATATGGGCTCCCAAGGGCGAGTTTAACTGGCTTTCATACTGCGTTATCGATTCTTGATTTAGAACCACTAGATCTACCAATCGATGCCTTGCCTGAAAGCCAGTTCCCTATTCTTTGGTAAGGAAACCGCTGAACCTAGCATCTTGAGGTCACTTGGGTATACAGATAGTTTCAAACCCTAAACTGATAGCCACGGCAACAAGCAACCAAGCCAAGATTCGGTTGAACGCTGAAAAAACATTAGGGTTCTTGAGCTTGTGACCTAACACTTCTCCGAGTATGGAATAAGATGTTGGGGCTCCGAATGCTAAAACAGCGAAAATCCCCGACCAGAGCACCGCATCCATGCCTACAATACCACTTGCCGGAAACTGCACCGCCGCAACAGGCAAGACGACTGCTGGCGCTTTGGGGTTGAGCAGTTGAATGAGTACCCCATCCTTAAAGCTCAGTATCTTCTCGGTTTTATCGCCGACATTGAGTGAGCTAACATCGCTGGTGTGCAGTTTCCACGCAATGTATAGAATATAGCTGCACCCTATCAAAGCAACGTAGGGCAACCATTGAGTAGGAATGAGCGTTTTTCCAGCCCAGCTGATTGATACAAATAAGATAAACATAGCCGTTCCGACTCCGGCAAAAAAGCCAAGGTACCGCTTCGTATTGCTTTGCAGACCACCGTTTAACCCCAGTAAGTTAACAGGTCCAGGCGTGTACATAACCCCTATGGCGTAGGCGAAGATTTCTAGCATTGATTTATACTCTTGAATGCTTTTATTGATTAAAAGCGAAAGCGTTTAATTAGGAGAGGCGCTGCTTTTGGTACTGTGCAGGGGTCATCCCATAGACACGTTTGAAGCGCCGATTGAAATGGCTGCTGTCGGCAAATCCGGCTATTTGTGCAATGTCAGTTGCGGTTTTCCCTGACTCCAGAAATCCTTTAGCCAGATTCAATCGACAGTTGAGCACGTATTGATGAGGGGTTATACCGTATTGCGCTTTAAAGACCCGAATCAGATGGTATTTCGACATATTACACGCATGGCTGATGTCATCGATCGAGATATCCTCTCTGGCATGCGCATGAATAAAGGCTTTGGCTTTCTGAAGTAATGTTTCACGACGGGTGTTTTTCACCAGCTCCTCGGGTGCCTGCCCACTCATTCGAATAATCGAATGAGCAACTTCAAGCATTGCAGCATCGTATTCCACTGCAGATACGCTGTCTTCAGACATCCAGTGTGACAGGGTCAAAATTTGCTGACGAAGTATCGAGTCGTTCGATAGCGTTTCTTGGACTCTTACCTGATTGGTGGTTCCGACTCCTAAAGCCTGAAAGTGCGAAGTAAATTCGTCGGGATGAACATAGAGCATGACGTACACGAGATCTTCAGTACCACCGGATTGCCCGTCGTGCACATCTTCTGGGTTGAATACCATTACCCCGCCCGCTGGGCTTTGGTGAAACTGGTTACGGCAAAAGAAGTCTTGCCGACCTTTTAAGGTCACGCCAAAGGAATATTCTTCATGAGCGTGTTTGTTGTATATAAAGTCACTCATGCTGGCACTCAGCAGCATCAGCCCATCAATGCTCTGATTTCCTTGGTAGTGAAATTGATTTTTGTCCTGCATGGTCAATTTCCGGTTCGTCCTGAATGAGTTAAGAATAGGGCATCAATGAGCACTGAGATTGAACAAAATTGCTCGTTTTAGAAAATAGTTAAAACAGTAGAAGTAAGCTTATGAAGGTTACCGTTATTCCAGCAAAGCCCAGAGCCTGTAAAACGCTTTCATGGTATTCCTGTTGCCAGCTTGGGAATAGAATTACCATGTATGAAGCAGAGGGGACTCCAATAGCAAAGCTCCCTATTCGATGATGTTCAGGCAGTTCGACAAAGAAAGTGAGATAGATGGCGTAAACCAAGAAGTAGAATGTTCCTATCCATTCCGTACGATGCAAATCTCTCCATACAAAAAACAGAGAAACGAAAGGAATGAAGATTAAAGCCATTACTACCTCGAACAATTAATTTATCTATTAGCACATAACCATACTTCAAAGAATAGGTAGAAAGGGGGCTATTTTTCATATATGAGTCTGCAATTGTGAACTATTTTCAGGATATAGGAGCTTTAAAAAGTAAAAAGGGTGCCAATTGGCACCCTTTGTATTTGGATTACGAGGTAATTACACGTCGTAAGTTGTAGAAGCAGTGTCACCGCCTGTACCAGTCCAGTTCGTGTGGAAGAATTCACCACGCTCACGGTCGATACGCTCGTAAGTGTGAGCACCGAAGTAGTCACGCTGAGCTTGAAGCAGGTTAGCTGGTAGACGTGCGGTTGTATAACCGTCTAGGAAAGATAGCGCAGAAATCGTACATGGCATTGGGATACCAGACTCAAGAGATTTCGCTGCTACTTTACGCCATGCTGCTAGGCTGTTTTGTAGGATGTTTTTGAAGTACTCGTCAGAACCTAGGAATGCGATGTCTGGGTTTGCTTCGTACGCATCACGGATGTTGCCTAGGAATGCAGAGCGGATGATACAACCACCACGCCACATTAGTGCTACGTTGCCGTAGTTTAGGTCCCAGCCGTTTTCGTTCGACGCTTCACGCATTAGCATGAAACCTTGAGCGTAAGAGATGATCTTTGAAGCCAGTAGAGCCTGACGAAGTGCGTCAACCCACTCTTTCTTGTCGCCTTCAACTGGAGTAATCGTCTTACCGAACAGTTTTTCAGCTTCAACACGTTGGTCTTTGAGTGCAGACAGGCAACGAGAGAATACAGACTCAGAGATAAGCGTTAGAGGAATACCTAGGTCTAGTGCGTTGATACCCGTCCACTTACCAGTACCTTTCTGACCGGCTGTGTCTAGGATCTTCTCAACAAGAGCTTCACCGTCTTCATCTTTGTAACCAAGGATGTCAGCTGTGATTTCAACTAGGTAGCTGTCTAGCTCAGTCTTGTTCCAATCAGCAAATACAGCTTGCATTTCGTCAGCTGAAAGACCAAGACCGTCTTTCATGAACTGGTATGCTTCAGTGATAAGCTGCATGTCACCGTATTCGATGCCGTTGTGTACCATCTTAACGAAGTGACCCGCACCGTCGTTACCAACCCAGTCACAGCAAGGCTCACCAGCGTCAGTTTTTGCAGAGATACCTTGGAAGATTGGCTTAACCGCTTCCCAAGCTTCAGGCGCACCGCCTGGCATGATTGAAGGACCAAAGCGTGCACCTTCTTCACCACCTGATACGCCAGTACCGATGAAGTGAATGCCTTTCTCACGACAATGCGCTACACGACGGTTTGTATCTGGGTAGTTAGTGTTACCACCATCAATGATGATGTCGCCTTCGTCTAGAAGTGGGATTAGGTTGTCGATGAACGTGTCTACAACGTCACCAGCACGAACCATCAGCATCACTTTACGTGGTGCTTCTAGCTTTTCTACTAGCTCTTCTAGAGAGTACGCGCCAACAATGTTTGTGCCTTTCGCCGGGCCTTCTAGGAACTCGTCTACCTTCGCAGCAGTACGGTTGTGAGCAACCACTTTAAAACCGTGGTCGTTCATGTTTAGGATAAGGTTCTGGCCCATTACTGCTAGGCCAATAACACCGATATCACCTTTCATTATTCATCTCCATTAATCGATCAGGCAATTTTACTTGCTGCGTCTGAATCTAAGTACCACTCCGTTTCGCCCGTTTTGGACTGGATTTTCGCTGCCGGATAAGGCAATGCTTCCGCTGGAGTAGTGTGAATTTCGTGTACAATCTCGATCTTGCCAGCGCCCAATACTAGGTAGCTGATGCGTTTTGCCGCTTCCAGCACTTTGGCTGTCTTCGACACGCGGATTTGACCGGATTCTGGATGAGAAGCCAAAACAGATAGGTTCTCATCGTTGTAATTTGTTTGCTCTGGGAACAACGAGGCCGTATGGCCATCAGCGCCCACACCAAGCAGGATCCAATCAAAAACTGGCGTGCTGTTTTCAGTTGGGATCACTTCAGCCATTTCATTGGCAAAGCGCTCAGCTTCTGCTTTTGGTTCGTTTTCACCGCGGATACGGTGAATATTTTCTGCTGGAATTTCAATTTGGCTAAACAATAACGTGTTCGCTTCACCGTAATTGCTTTCCGCATCTTCAGGAGCAACACAACGCTCATCGCCCCACCAAAAATGCAGGTTTTTCCATTGAATAGCGGTTGCGTAAGCCTCTGTAGCCAAAAGCTTGAACAACATTTTTGGGGTGCTACCACCAGACAAAGAAATGTGAATAGGCTTGCCTTGCTCGCTGAACGTTTTCAAGTCGTTAGCTAGGCTTTCTACTACCTGATCCGCAGTTTGAAAGATCTTATGATTGATCATAGTTCGCAGTAATCCGTGTCAGTAAGGTTCTTACAAGGGAAACGCCATGCGCGTCCGTCACGCTGAAGCAGCTTGTCAGACTCAATAGGTCCCCATGTTCCACAAGCGTAACCATACAGTGATTGAGGATCTTGTTTAAAGTCCAGAATCGGCTGTACGTACTTCCAACACGCTTCTACTGCATCACTACGAGCAAATAGCGTCGCGTCGCCATTTAGCGAGTCCAGAAGTAAACGTTCATACGCAGTTAGCATCTGAGTTTCTTCAAGGGAAGCGTAGTGGAAGTTCATTTTCACTTCTTTCGCATGGAAGCCAGCGCCCGGCTCTTTTAGACCGAAGCTCATTTGAATGCCTTCATCAGGCTGAATACGAATGATCAGCTTGTTTTCTGGGGCATCCAAACCAAATACCGGGTGCGGTGTGCGTTTGAAGTGAATAACCACTTCGGTTACACGTGTTGGCAAGCGCTTACCTGTACGGACATAAAACGGCACACCATTCCAACGCCAGTTGTTGATGTATGCTTTCAATCCTACGTATGTTTCAGTACGTGAATCTTCTGCAACACCTGTCTCGTCACGATACCCAGGAAGGAATTCACCACGCACATCAGAACCCGTGTACTGACCCAATACCAGATTGTTGCGAAGGTCATTTTCTTCTAACGGCTTCAAGCACTGAAGAACTTTCACTACTTCATCACGCATTGAATCGGCATTGATCTGAGCGGGTGGTTCCATACCAACCATTGCTAATACTTGCAGCAAGTGGTTTTGGAACATATCACGCACAGCACCTGATCCGTCGTAGTAGCCACCACGTTCTTCTACACCTAAGAATTCAGCACCTGTGATTTCCACGTAATCAATAAAGTTACGGTTCCACAATGGCTCAAACATGGCGTTAGAAAAGCGGAACACTAACAAGTTTTGTACCGTTTCTTTACCTAAGTAATGGTCGATACGGTAAATCTGATGTTCCTGAAAATGCTCATGAATTTCTTTATCTAACTTTTGCGCAGATTCTAAATCATAACCAAATGGCTTTTCGATGATCAGACGTTTCCAGCCTTCGCTTTCATCGTTCAAGCCATGTGCCGCTAGGCTGGCTGGAATCACGCTGTAAAGGCTTGGTGGCGTTGCTAAATAGAAGAGTGTGTTGCTTTGTTCAAACTGATAGCTTTCAGAGAGTTCATCTAAGCGGGTAACCAGTTTGGCGTAATCGGCGGTGTCGGAAGTGTTTATCGCTTGGTAATGTAAGTAGTTAATAAACGCATCTAACGTTTCAGGTTCCGTTTTTTCCATTTCCTGAAGAGAGCGTTTCAACTTGTCGCGATAAGATTCATCACTGTATTCAGTGCGGCTGACGCCTAAAATCGCAAAGGATTCTGGAAGCTGTTTGCTCGCGTATAAATGGTATAGCGCGGGGATCAGCTTGCGGTAAGTCAAATCGCCAGAGGCACCGAAGATAACGATGCAGCTGTTTTCAGGTATTACCATCATCTTTCCTTAAAGAGGGGTTTTCATTGAGACATAACTAGAGTTAACAGACCCTATCAATGTCTCAGGTAAATTAACAATAGGTGTTAACTATCAGTCCGAGAGGTAAGAGCTATGGGCTACTTAGTGTTCAACTGAGCTAAAACAGCGTGCTACTTTACATCAGCTAACTAAGATGCGCATCCCAAAAACTTACCTATTTCAAATTTGTTGAGAAAAACTACAAAATTTCTGTAACGTTTACAACATCACAAACAATAATAATTATCATTAACAACAAAAACAGAGGGATCGATTAGAAATAAGGTATTCCTTAATATTCGTTACTTCACGATGTATTCAAGCCCTTTTGTAGCACATGAAAGTGAATATTCATTGATCTTCCAGTGTTCTGGACTCCAACCATAGAGAAACCTTAGAAAATCTGCTCAAGCCACATAATAAAAGGGTTTCCAGCTTTCAATGATCAGCTTTGCATTTTGTTCTGGACGATAAAACGACATGGCATCTTCGAATTGGGAAAAGTAGTAATCTAACAACAGCTTTTCAACATTTTTGGCTTCTTCAATAGGCACACAACTACTAATGAAAAGCATGACATCTTTCATCGCACACCCTTCCCCTACATATTGAAAATCCACGGCACCAACAGAATCCATATTGGCTGAAAAACAGAAGTTCGCCAGCTTGGCATCACCATGAACCAATGTCGGAAAGGGTACCGATTTCAATGCCGAGTCTAATGCTTTCGCGTATGTTTTAAATTCACTTGTCGCCATTGTTTGAAATTCATCAGGGCGGGTGTCCAAATGCCAGTAGGTCCCTTGCGTCCATAAGGCTTCGTCTGGACCGAAATTGAGGTGGCTTACGCTCAAATGCTTTGCATGAAAATTCGCTAGCCACTTGAGGCAAAGCTTCCAGTGCCTAACATCTGACTGTTTCACAACCTCTGTTAGCCCGTAATCACGCAAGTCGGACATAACAATCACGTATTGTGTGGGAGTAGGATTAACTTCCAGCCCAATAGGCATGAGGCATCTTGGATCTTGTAGAGTGGAGAACTTCAAATACCAATTGGCTTCTACAATATAAGATTTTAGCTTTCTATCGGTCGATCGTTCGGTATTCCAGCCTTTTGGATGCGCGAGCGTTTCAGGCAACTCTATCCATTTAGCAATAACACTTTTAGCATTTTCACTCTGCCCAACATCATCACTGTTGTTATTTGGGCTCAAAACCCAGCGTTCAAGTCGTCCGAAATCACCCCAAAGTTTCTGAATAAGCTGCTTTTTTGAGGGTTTGTGTGCCAAATACCCTTTACTCATTTTCTGATTCCCAACATTAAGTTCACTCAATGCATGTAATGTTCTTATTATTGTCTCTTAAATACGCTTAATTCGCCAATTGAAAAAGTCATTACTAAACTAGACTCATATTCTATGGTTTGTTTAATACAATTTATTGAGCCATGCATCAATGTATGCTCCAATCACGCGAATATTTATTCGCACAGCTCACATTCAGAAACGTCGATTACAATCGATTTATAAAAGTTAATTTATAATGTCAGAGCAATAATCACGACTTTAAATGCATCAAAGCACATAAAAACTAAATGACTGTCGTGTGTATATATATCATCGCCTTACAATGACTTAGTACGAGGCAAATGAAGGTCAAAAGGACTACCATGGCGGAAAACTCGGCGGCAGCAAACCTACAAGTTAATACCAATTCGGAAAATTTCAAAGGTGCTGAAACAACGCTTAAAAGCTCAGATGCTTTAGCAATGATCGAACACAGCAGTGATGTGACCATTAACATCTCTACTCCCGTAGGGATTAACTATAAAGGCATTACACCTTTCATAGGAACCATTGGAACAGATTATATATTGCTGGGCGCGCCTGATATCTCGGACGAAGATTACGAATACTTTTTTCAGGAAGGTTTCTGGGTAAATGTTCGCGCTATTTCACCACGTGGTGAAGGCGCACTTATTTCTTTCCGATGCCAAATCATGCACATGGTTAACGAACCCGTTCGCATGATCATGTTGTCCATTCCAGCCAATATGAAAGTACTTCAACTTCGTAAAGAACCCAGATACGACGTATCGCTCGCCGCCGTTGTTTTTTATAACGGTCAGCGCTTGGAATGTGAAGTAAGGGATATTTCTAAAGGAGGATGCCGTATCATCACAAGCCCTTTGATACGCACATTCCAGATAGAAGAACCTGTACAAATCAGCATAGTGGAACGGACGCGTGGGAAAGTAGACCTTCCTCAGCTTACTGGCAAGATATGTAACATGCAGAAGTCCCATCATTACGCGCGCTACGGAATGATGTTTGATGACAAAGGTAAGAAGAGTGTGCAGCTTTTGCTAAGCCATTTGAAGTTTGATGGCTCAAAGCTTGCTCTGAAAGCTTAGTTTTTTAGAACGTGTACACATACACGTTGATGGCAAAAATAGCGTTAGTGCTTGGTTTTTAGCGTTCAGTTGTTAACCGTATTTTCCAACCAATCTCTACTGATTAAAAAAACAGAAAAAGCTTAGGTTCTAGCTAGACCCTAAGCCTGTATTACGAACAATTCTACGAATTATTACTAGCGATAAAACGAATTCGCCCCGCTACCTCGGGTGAGAGAGCGGGGCGATGCATTCTATCAATCTAAACTCAATTAGATTTTTTCAACGTTTGCAGCTTGAGGACCTTTTTGGCCTTGCTCAACTTCAAACGATACTTTTTGGCCTTCAGCAAGTGTTTTGAATCCGTCACCAGTGATAGCACGGAAGTGAACAAATACGTCTGCACCACCGTCTTCTTGAGTAATAAAGCCAAAACCTTTTTCTTCGTTAAACCACTTAACTGTGCCAGTTGTCTTAGACATGGGTATTTCCTAAATTGTATCTTTGTATCTCACAGCGCGACCTTCGCGCCATAATTGTTAGTCAGCCAGATAGAGTTACTTATAAGAGTCTAAACATCGAAAAGAAAACACTTCAACAACAGACTGTCAGACAGTAGGTTTAAGAAGACTTCTTGAGTCAGGAACAACAAATAAATAGGTCTGCATACAGGCCAACTACCAAGTTACGCGAGTTTCCTGCTGGTGTATACGATTTTCTTCCGATAGCAGGAAAAAATCGCCTTGATTGTGATATGTGTAAGCAAAAATGACAAGATTCACACATGATTCATAAAAATATTGTTGCAGGATCTCAATTCTCATTCTACCGAACTAACTGTTTACTCAAATTTTTTTCTTATTTTTGGGAATATTTTTGACAACAAGTAGGTCTTATATCTGAATAGCCCACTTAGCTGACTGTGTTTTCTCGCCACAAAACGTCGGCAATAGAACAGCTGCTGTAGGTTTCGAATCGACATTGCAGTTATCTCGCATTGGGTAAACGGGTTAAACCTGTTTATATTTTAACTGGGTATAGAATCTCAATGACTTATAGATTCTCAACTACTATGAGCCCCAAAAGGCATGCTTTGAAAATACTACCTGTACTCCGATACGTTTTTGCTTTCATTATTTGTATTGTGTCGCTTTCTTCATATGGCGAGGCACATACAACATCTTGGCTTCAAAATGACAGGCACCCACCCGTATCGGTAAAATTATCACTAACTGGTACGCAAGACGTAAACGCAAAGACAGTTCATGCATTGTTGGAAGTGAGGTTGGCTGATAGTTGGAAAACTTACTGGCGTACTCCCGGCGAAGGTGGTGTTTCTCCCTCACTCGATTACTCGACGACCTCCAATATTGAAAACATCCAATGGCATTGGCCAATCCCAAATTACTACCAGCAGTTTGGTTTAACTGTTTTGGGTTATCAAGACTACGTGGCATTTCCTTTAGATATCGTTTTGAGTAATCCACAAACTGCTACAGATATTAACGCTACGCTTACTTTACCCAGTTGCACCGACATTTGCGTTCTCACCGACTACCCTATTCAGTTGTCTTTTGATCCCGAATTGCTGCAGCCAAACAGCGATAGCATGATGCTTCACAATCAAGCAATGTCGTTAATTCCGCTTACTGATGGCAGCGCGAAGGTGTCATGCATCATTTGGGATGAAGCCAATCAGCTACTCAATGTGACTTTGGAAAACGAAACGAGCTGGAATAATCCAAATCTATTTATAGAGACATTGAAATCAGGAGATAACCATTTTCAAGCGCCCACTATTTCAATCCGCGACAACCTGTTAACCGCCATTTTTCCTGTCTCGAACACGCTTGGGAAGCCTGATTTAAACAATCAAAAACTACGCATTACGGTAAAAGACGACTTACTTCTGCAAGAATTAACCGCACCATATTCAATCGGGCATGTTAAGGCTGAAAATCCGAACACAGTACTGATGCTATGGTTCGCTTTCCTAGGTGGGCTGATATTAAATGTTATGCCATGTGTGCTCCCCGTCCTTGGAATCAAGGTCAATAGCGTGTTGCTTTCTGGCGACAAACCAGCGTCGCACAGAGCACACTTTCTCGCCTCAGCCGCCGGCATCATTTCTTCATTTTGGGTACTTGCGGTCGCTCTTATCGCCCTTAAATGGACAGGTAATACCATTGGCTGGGGAATCCAATTCCAGCAGCCTTGGTTTTTGGTCTTTCTAGTTGTTGTCACCTTAGGTTTTAGCTTAAATTTGTTCGGCGTTTTTGAGTTCAAGCTCCCTAGCCGTTGGTCCAATACTTTGGCTAGTGACAGGGGGAAAGGGCTGTCAAAGCCATTTTTCCAAGGTGCTTTCGCTACATTGCTTGCCACACCTTGTAGTGCTCCGTTTCTCGGAACCGCCGTCGCTTTCGCGTTAGGAAGCCATATTTTTGACATTCTGCTCATATTTACATTTTTGGGTATCGGCTTAGCCTTTCCTTGGTTTATGTTCGCTTTATTCCCAAAAACCATTGGGTTACTGCCAAAACCCGGTGCTTGGATGAGTCGTGTAAAAATCCTTTTTGCTCTAATGATGTCTTTAACATCCTTCTGGCTAATTTCGCTGCTTTCTACGCACCTAGGTCAATTTGCAACCATAATGGTCAGTGTCGTTACATTTGTGTTTTTGCTGATCGTATTAATTTCAAAATATGGTGCCAGAAGCGTCACGATTTACGGTAGCTCCGCATTGCTGGTTGCCGGATTGGGCATGGCGATAGCGGGGTCACTTTCATCGCATTGGGCAACACCCGTTATCGATGACTTGCAATGGCAAGAATTAGATACGCAAGCCATCGCGCAACATGTGGCGGAAGGTAAGCTTGTATTTGTAGATGTCACCGCAGATTGGTGTATTACCTGCAAAGCCAACAAGATTGGAACAATACTGCAACCCCCAGCGTATGAGCTGATGCAAGCATCTGACGTCGTTTTAATGCGAGGGGATTGGACAACACCAAGTAATGCTATTACTGAATTTTTGATGAGTCACGGCCGATATGGCGTACCACTTAATGTGGTATACGGACCAAACGCACCTCTGGGGAATGCCCTTCCGGTGCTGCTGACTCAAGATTCCATTTCACAATCTCTCGATCAGGCAAGAGGAAAATAAACTGATGCTCAAAATAGTAAGAAACCTCACAGGCTATCTCTTGCTTATTATTCTGATTACTGGACTACTCGATTGGTGGCGAACCAAGCATGTTGATTTCCACGACATGCCGATGACTCAAGGAAACGCCATTGATGGTGCTTTCGTTAATGTAACTGAGTTAAGCCGCGATAAGCCTGTCTTGGTCTATTTCTGGGCGACTTGGTGTGGCGTATGCAGCCTAACAACACCGAGTATTGATATTTTGTCCAATCACTACGAAGTGGTTTCTATTGCTTTGGCATCTGGCGAAGATGATCGCTTGCTCGAATACATTAAGAACAACGACTACAGCTTCACAGTAATTAATGATTTGGAGGGCAGTATTAATCAGTACTGGCGAGCCCAAGTCACTCCTACAATCGCCATTGTCAAAGATGGTGAAATTCAGTCTATGACCACAGGGTTTTCTACTCCTTGGGGGTTATGGCTACGTTTACTGCTGGCATAAGGATCCAGAAAATGACATACGTTACAAAATGGCTTGGTGGATTAGGGCTAGCGTTTGGCTTGGTGATGCCAAGCTATGCAGAAGAAGGCAAAGCGGCGGTTTCATTAACTCCAGAGCAAACGACTCAATTGGCAAAAATTAACGCCATATTGAAAGGGCACCCTCAAATCATTGGTGATTTAAGCAAAAGCTTAGAAGCCTATGTTGCCCAGTTAAAGCAAGTCGAAGTCGCCCTGAAAGAACAAAGAAGTTGGTTGACGCAGGCACCAGAACACAGCAAATCTGGTGCAGAAAACCCCGCTCTGACCATCATTAACTTTACCGACTACAACTGCCCATACTGTAAGCGCTTGGAAATTGGCTTGGCTAAGTTGCTCATAGAGATAGACAACGTAAAAGTTGTTAACATCTATGTGCCTTTACAACAGCAGATTGCCAGTGGCACCAACACAAACTCTGCGTTTTATGCGTTAAAAGTTTGGGAGAAAGAGCCCGAGAAGTTTGCAGAAGTTCACAGGCTTTTAGTCGCGCATCCGACACGTCACGATGCAGAATCACTCAACCGTATTGCTAAAGAAACGGGTACTGAAAAGTACTTAGAAACGGGTGAGCGAGAAGAATCCATTGTATCTCGAAATATGCAAGCATTTGGTCAGTTGGGTTTACGTGGGACCCCTGCACTTATCATTAATGATGAGATTGTCCCAGGGTTCCTACCTTACGGTGAACTCAAAAAAGCCGTCCAAAAAGAATTGAACTAGGACTGAAAAGCCTGAATTTACTTCTTTAGTGGTTATTTCTATATAACTTCAGCTCTACATAAATTCAGTTCTGTATAAACTCGGTTCTGTTTAAACTCAGCTCTTTATAGAAAAGTGGGTACACATGATTTGCAGCCCACTCTTTCTAACTAATATCTAACCAACTGAGCAGTTTACTCTTTTTATTCGTATATCCAAGTGATCTAAAGCTCACTTACAAAAGTTATCTTCACATAAAGATACTTTACACTGAGTTATAATTGGAGTACATTGCCCACATTATCTTCACATAGACATAGTTAGCATGAATATATTTCTCGCCATGATCCCTGCTTTTTTTTGGGGAACCACATATGCTGTAACGCAGTTTACTCTGTCTGAATGGCCGCCATTACTACTGGGCTTTATTCGTGCTCTTCCCGCTGGCCTTCTTTTATTGGCACTTCGTCCCATCATGCCTAAAAGAGATCAGTGGCAACCTTTAATCATTCTTTCCTTAGTGAACATAAGCGCATTTTTCGCCATGATCTTTCTTATGGCAGCCACATTACCAGCAGCAATATCCGGCGTAGGAATGGTTTCCGTCCCCATTTTCGCCATGATTTTTCAATGGTTGTGGTTTAAGAATAAGCCTTCCGGCATTCAAATCGTTTCTGGTTTTACTTTGGTGGGTTTCGCATGGTTTCTTTTCGATCCAAGCCAGATCGAACTTGGTACAACCGGCTTGATTGCTATGTTTTGTGCAATTTGGTGCATTATTATTGGCAGTACACTGACTCAAAAACTATCAAAAGATATGCACTGGTGGGGAGTGTTAAGTTGGCAGCTTATTATAGGTGGCGCAGCACTCGGAGTTGTAGCAGGCGCTCAGTGGCTGTTTGAACCTTCTGCTTTTGAAGCGGTTACCAATCAAGACATTAGCGCAACCAATTGGTTTGGAATCGCTTGGATAATTATTCTGAATACGGCTGTCGCTTACGGGATGTATGTGTGGTTAATCCGAAAAATGACCATAGTCGAGTTCACATTTAGTGGTATCGCCAACCCTATTGCTGGCATTACTGGTGGTGTTTTATTGATGAATGAAACCTATAGCCATACACAAATAGGCTTAATGCTCGGGATGATACTGGCTTCGCTTCTTCCGAACTTCCTGAATTTATGGCGCACCAAAAGACGCGCTAACAAACAGGAAACTAGAACAGAGAATACTCAGGATAGTGTGCCTGTATCGGATTGAATAGGTAGCCTTGATAACCCCAAAAAGCAAAAGGTAGAAGATGATTGAGTGAATTCTGATCTTCTACTCTTTCCACAATCCATTTCGCATCGCTAGAGGATTTTTGCTGAAGGATGATGTCTAGTTTTTTGCAAGAATGGTTCATGCCCGATTTGAGATCGAAAAATGGATTGTCGACCTTCACGTAGTCATAAAGACCCGCACTCAACTCATCATCTCTAAAATCTTCTCCAACTTGATAGTCATCCAAGGCGATTTTCACCCCGACGTCTTTCAGTTTGGCCACACCTTTGAGGTAGTCTTTACCTTCTATCGAATATTGGCGCTCGGTTGTTTCAACAACTAACGATTTTCCATAGCACTTTAAATGAGAGTGAACGGCGATAAGAAGGTTAATGGTTTTTCTATTACTTAAGGCGTGTCTTTCCACATTCAGGAACAAACACTCAAACGGAAAGGAAGCAGGGTTAACAGAAATCAGAAAATGAAGCTGTTGCTCAAGAATATCTTTAGCAAGACGTTTGCCTAGCTCACCTTTCATGAAGGTGGTGTGGATAGCGGCATCTTCCTGAGAAAGAAGCAACTCACTGGCCAGTAACTTCTTGCTTTCACTAACAATGATTTCATTTTTGAATTGAAAACGAGGTGTGTCTGGTTCAACAAAGTCTTGCGGTAGCGGGGTCGCAGAACTTTTTCCATTCTGAAAACGCATTTCAATAGCAGATTGTTTTACATCTATGCCCATTTAGCGACTACCCTATAGCTTGGACTACCACATCTTTAAAGAGCTACTGCTCTGATGAGTTCACCCTAGAACTCTTGCTTATTAACATAAGCAGTGTGGAGTCGCGAAGCAAACCGTTTTGCCTCAAATCCATTTTATATGCGGCCTAACAAACGTAATTCGCACTTTTGAGACAATATTAATTGTAAAAACATACATTTCCAACATCATCTCTAACGTTAACTTCACATTTCACCTCAATTCATATGGTATATGGATGTATTTTTTACTGCGTACATTAGCATTTTCTGTTTTTCACCATCAAAAATCACACTATCTACAAAAAACTCATTGCACTTTCATTCTTTATTCACGCAATCAATATGTAGAGACCCTTCAAAATATTCCAGATGCAGCCAAGCAATATTAGGCACAGCACGAACGGTAGCAACTTATTGGAAACTTCCTTTGACTGTTCACAAGGGAAAGTGAGCTTACCCATTACCTCTTATAGAAGAGATTAAAAGGACTAGGACATGAACAAAGCTATTCTAGCAACAGCAATTCTTTCGGCTATGACTCTATCTTCTGCTTCCGCGGTAACGATTTATGAAAAAGATGGGACCGTATTAGATTTAGGTGGACGCGCTGAAGGGCGTTTCAATGTGTCGGACGCCAATAAAACAGGTAATAAAGGCGCGTTTAAAGACATCAGCCGCGCACGGATATCTCTATCCGGTGAGTCAGCTGTTACCGATCAATTTTCAGGTTTTGGAAAATACGAAGCCGAACTCTCTGGTGAAGAAGACTTAACGAATCGCTACTACTTTGCTGGTGTTAAAGGCGAGTTTGGTTCTGTGTCTTACGGAAAACAAGATTCATCTCAAGTCATGTTAAGTAACTTCACCGATACCTTAGCCACATTTGGAGCAAAAGCAGCCGACATTGTGGATGGTAATAAAGACAAGAGAGAAAATGCGCTAGTCTACAAAACCACGTTCGATCAGCTTACTGTATCTGGTGACTACATATTCGCGGATAAAGATAATAACGACAACACAAACAGTTATGGTATCTCTGGGGTTTACAGTTTGGAACGATTTAGAATCGGTGCCGGTTATGTAAACCAAAAGCAAGGCGATGAAACCGAAAATCAATTCAACTTTGTTGGTGAAGTTCAGTTCGACAATCTTAGTTTTTCGGGTCTTTACACAATGGGTAAAAGTGTTGTTGGCAGCCAGCTTAATGACATTATTGGTTATGAACTGATGGCTAAATACGAACTCGAGAAAGTTGCCTTTGTAGGCGCGTACAATGCCCAGAAAAATGACTCCTCAAAAACCGACACTGTGGATGAATTTGCTTTGGAATCGGTTTATACCTTTAACGAACACCTGAGGACTTATGTCGGTTATCGTATCAACCAGATAAAAGATGCAGATAACGAACTTCAAATGGGTTTACGTTACGATTTCTAAAGATTATAGAGTCAGCCACTCTTGGCTGACTCTATACCGCACTTAACTGCTACCTCTACAAATAAAAAACTAGTTGCATATTTTAAATTCACACAATGATACGCCCCATTTTTCACGTGAATTTTTATGCACTCTATGCATTTTATTATTTATTTTCTTTAAAACGGTCAATCCTCCCTCACTTCAGGTTCACAAATCGAACCATCGGTCTTAGATCTTGAACCCAAACTTATTCTTTGATTTATCAGTGTTGATCGTGAAATGACTCGTATTCTCACTGATATTCCTCATCAACTCTTGTTAAATGTTTGTTTTAAAAAACTCACCTTGATACTTATATCAACGATTATCTCATTGATAATTAAAACTTAAATTGTAAACAAACTTTAACAAGGATTGAAAAGTGAATAAGAACACACCTTTTTTCAGCAACTTTATTGAATCTCAAATCGAAGTGCTAAGCGCTCAAGAAACTAAGCAATGTGCAGGTGGTTTCATTGGCGATTTTGAAGTCGTAACAATGAAAGCACCATCTGATGACGATGAAGGTCTAGAGTTCGTTCTTAAGCCAGGCGACCTAGTAACAATGAAACACCCATCAGACAGCGATGAAGGCAACGATTTCCCATCGTTCTAATAAGCTAAAGGAAGAGAATATGAGTAAGAACACTCCTTTCTTTAACCATTTTATCGAGTCACAAATTGAAGAATTAAACGACACTGAAACAACTCAGTGCTCGGGTGGTTTTGCAGGTATCAATATTTCAATGAAGCACCCTTCTGATAACGATGAAGGGCAGCCAATTGATATCGGTATTCGACCAATTGATGTGACGATGAAATACCCTTCTGATGATGATGAGGGTGTCGAAATCAAACTCGACCGTTAAATTAGGCTATTTTTATAATCAATATTCACCTTGCGTTATGTAAGGTGAATATTTTAGCAAACGGTAATTTACAATAAAACAGTGTATAAATAATAATCATACGGATTAAAAATAGATCTTAATTCAAATTAAATCAGTTATTACACGAAATAAAATAAGTTTAATCACGGTCAAAATTTAGGGGTGAAATATAATTTTAATTCCAGTTAATTTCAGTCTCACTATTGAGAAATTATCTAACTAATAAAAATATTATTATTTTATAAGTAATTGCTTTTATGTATGTTTTAAAAGGTGAACAGCAGATACTGCTAATTCGTCGACGTAATAGTGTTCACATAAAAACGCCAATTAACGGCACTAAATTAAATTAAATTAAAAGGAACATACAAATGAGTAAGAACACTCCATTTTTTAATAATTTTATCGAAGCAGACACACTAACTGAAGAAGAAGCAAACCAAATTTCTGGTGGTATTGTTAACTTTGGTGGTATTTCAACAAGAAAAGCACCATCTGATGATGACGAAGGTTTTGCAATTGCAACTCGTAAAGCCCCTTCAGATGACGATGAAGGATTTGAAATCGCAACTCGTAAAGCGCCATCTGATGATGACGAAGGTACAGCGATTGTATTTCCGACTTGGTAAATACCAAATCGGGTTTAGGTAATACTCGATAGAACATCTATCCAGTTCCTAGACATGACCTCTAAGCTCTCACCCCCAAAAATTTGGGGGTGATATTGAAAGAACGATTATGCAGAAAACAAACAAAAGTATCCTATGCATCACTCATTCTGAGGACACCTTTCCCGTAGATTGGGTAACAGAACACCTAATGACAGCGGGTGTAGAGGCTGTTCGCTTAAACAGCGATCAATTCCCCTTGAATATTCAAATCGGTGGGAGCTTACAAACCCTCCCTTTTGACTCTCCGAGTTCAGAAGAGCAGCATTTGGAAAAGGCACACGTTGATACACTGATTTCAACGGAAGGCTGGTCTATCAACGAGTCAAATATTGGCGCGATATGGCATAGAAAAAACAGAGTCAGCGATTTATCTTCCGCGCTAGAAGGAGATGTATTAGCCCAAGCAACTCGTGAGTCTGAGTGCATTAAGCAGTCTTTACTTTACAGTTTCGAAGATGTTTTCTGGCTTGATCACCCAAACACACAACTGGCTGGAGAAAATAAATGGCTACAGCTTAGAATGGCAAAAAAAGCGGGGCTCGACGTTCCTGCAACGCTATTTACCAATATTCCAGACCAAGTAAAAGCATTCTATAAACAGTGCAATGGCGACATTGTCGCAAAAATGCACACGCCATTAACCGTTTCCATGGGTAAACCCCCTGCGTTTGTATACACATCGAAAGTAACCGAAGCTCACTTAGCGGATCTCGACTCGCTGCGCTTTTCTCCCATGATTTTTCAGCAACAAGTGAAAAAACAAGTGGAGTTACGCATAGCCTATGTCGATGGACATTGCTTCCCAGCTAAAGTGAATTTGAGCAGTAATGATGAAAAAGAACTGCTCGACTGGCGAAAAGCGACGCCAACGCAATCCAATTGGCAACACACTGATATCCCTGAATCTCTCGTACAAAAGTTGCGCGTTTTCATGGACTCTATGAATCTAAAATTTGGCGCTATTGACATCATATTAGATACGGCTCGCAAATATCAGTTCTTAGAAGTGAACCCTGCGGGTGAATGGGGAATGTTAGAGGCAGAATTAGACCTGCCTATTTCTAAACAGATCGCCCAAACACTTATTAAATACAGTCAATAGCAAGGAACAGCTGGTACAAGTATGACTAAAAATAAAGTTCTCATCATTACGCATTCAAAAGACAATCAAAGTATTGATACCGTTTCCGAACTGCTGAAACAAGCTGGTGTAGTACCAGTTCGTTTTAACACGGATCTCTTTCCAACTAAGGTGCAAATTGCCACCCATCAGAATAATAACGGTAATGAGAGTACGCTCATTACGGAAAATGGCGATGTCGTCAAAGGTGACGAGATATTGGCCGTTTGGTATCGCCGATTCTATCCTGCAAAAGGTTTACCTGCCGACATGGACATACAGCTCAAGCAACCTTCTGCCGAAGAAAGCAAGCGAACCATTTTGGGTTACCTCGATAGTCTAGAGTGCTACAAACTTGACGATTACTGGGATATACGCCACGCATCCAATAAAGAATATCAATTGATGCTGGCAAGAAAAGTGGGGTTAAACCTACCCAATACACTCACCAGTAACTCGCCAGAAGCAGTGCGTGATTTCTTCGCTGATAACAACGGTAAAATTATAACGAAGATGCAAACCGCCTTTTCAGTTTGGAATGATGATGTTGAGCAAGTGGTTTTTACCAACAAGGTAGAAGAAGAACACTTAGAAAAACTGGAAGAGTTAAACCTGTGCCCAATGGTGTTCCAAGAACATGTCATTAAAGATGTTGAGTTGCGTGCGACCGTTGTTGGAAATCAGGTTTACTGCGCATCCATTGACCCAGATATTATGAAGGGGATGGAAACCGATTGGCGTAAGCGCGGTGTCTACACACTCGATAAATGGCAGCCATTTGAGTTGCCGCAAGAAGAAGCCGATAAGCTGATCCGTCTCGCGACAGAGCTCAAGCTAAACTATGGCGCGGCAGATCTTATTTTAACGCCAGATGGCCAATACAAATTCCTAGAAATCAACCCATGCGGTGAATTCTACTGGATGGATATATACCAAAAGCTAGGTATTTGTGAAGCCATTGCTCAAAACTTGGTAGCCGGTGGCCGATAACCATAATTTTGCCTTATTCTGCCCGAACATCACCGTGCTCGGGCATTCTTAATACCGGAGAGATTTTTTGAGCCAGCTGTATCGTCAATCTGTCATTGACGCCCAAAAACAACGACTCCACGGCGATGTATTGCTCGCGCAGCCATTGTCCATTTATCTTATTGTGACCATTCTTTTCGTTTCCGTCACCTTGCTGGGCTTATATCTGAATTATGCCGAATACAGTCGAAAAGAGACGGTTCAAGGCTATATCTTGCCAGATAAAGGCATTATCAAGTCCTTTTCGCAACGTGAAGGCATCGTCGAAACGGTTCATATCCAAGAGGGTCAGCAAGTTGAGAAAGGCGAACCTCTGATCACCATTAGCTCCAAAAACAAACTGGCCAACGGGCTCGACCTTAACCAAACCGTAGTGCAAGAGTTTGAAAAGCAATATCAGTACATCAATCAAGAAATTCAGTATCAAAACAACCTTCATGCTCAACAAATCAATAAGCAGAAAGTGCTTGTTACGGACATAGACCGCCAACTTGCCGCCATTGAAACCCAAAAAGCACTCATACGAGAGAAATACCAACTTCAAACTGAGCGTGAAAAGCAGCACCAAAAACTGTTCCGAGAAGGGCACCTTTCAGCTCTGGATCTTCAATCACAAAAAGAAGCGCTGATAGAGATCAAAGCCCAGCAAGAGCGAGTGTTCGCCAATGAACTGGATTTGCGAAAGACTCGAAATACCTTGCAGTCAGACTTGGCGATTCTGCCCAAACAACACGAACTGAACGTATTGGATTTAGAACAACAAAAATCCTCGATTCGGCAACAACTCAGCCAAGCACAAGGTAACGCCATTCACGTATTGGCAGCCAATGAAAAAGGCAAAGCAACAGGCATAAACGTAGTAACGGGTGAAACCGTCCACGACAACCAATTAATGCTGAGCCTTATTCCTGAAAACGCGAAATTAGTCGCGGAGCTTTTTCTTCCCACGCGGTCGGCTGGATTCGTAAAGAAAGGCGACGCGGTCAAACTGCGGTTAGACGCCTTCCCCTATCAGCGATTTGGCTACCTTGGTGGCGAGGTTTCACATATAGACACAGTACTCTTGCAAAGTGGGGAGACCCCTTTACCCATCAGCGAGCCTGTTTACCGAATTCGAGTCGCACTTGAAAAAGAGCACGTCGATTTTGAAGGTACATCCATTCCCCTCAAAAACGGGATGCTTTTGGAAGCGGATATTTTATTGGAAAGCCGCAGCATCATGGGTTGGATACTTGAACCTGTCTACGGATTATTAGGAAAGATTTAATATGGATCACGCCGAGAAAGAGCCTCATATTACTGAGCTACTGGAGTATTCCGGCAACCGAAAAGTCGCCATGATTTCGCAAACTGAAGCCGCGGAATGTGGCTTAGCTTGCCTAGCGATGGTCTCTTCCTATTATGGGTATAAACTTGATATGCCTGCCGCGCGCCGATTTTATTCGCCCGGAATGAAAGGGATCAACGTTCAACAGCTTATTCAAACTGCCGACAAAATGCAGTTAGCCGCTAGAGCACTAAAATGCCCACTGGAGCACGTCGGAAAGCTGACTTTACCGTGCGTTGTGCATTGGGATCTCAACCACTTCGTAGTAATCACGGGCGTTAAAAAGAACACCGTTACCATTAATGATCCAGCGTCGGGTACACGTGTTTTATCTCTAACGGAATTCAGCGAACATTACACGGGCATCGCCATTGAGCTGATCCCAACAAAAGAGTTTGAGAAGAAAGACGCACGCCAAAAAATGGGCATCAGCCAATTATGGACAAGGGTTTCAGGGCTCGGAAAAGCGTTATCCACGCTGGTATTTCTGTCGATTCTTCTCCAGTTTTTAATGTTGCTTAGCCCCTATTACATTCAGCTGGTTGTGGACGAAGTGCTGGTCAGTTTCGACGAAACGCTGCTGATCGTTCTGGCGGCGGGATTTAGCTTACTCTTGCTATTTAACATCATCACCAAAGCAATTCGAAGTTGGTTGATCCTTCGATTATCCAGCCAGTTAAACTTACAAATGGGTGCCAACCTACTTCGCCATTTGTTGCGTTTACCCATGAGCTACTTTGAAACTCGCCACATTGGCGACTTGGTTTCTCGCTTTGGTTCCCTCAATCAAGTGCGTGAGAGGATGACAACTGGCTTAGTCGAAACCATTGTTGATGGCATCATGTCTATCGCTATTCTGGCAGTCATGCTCGCCTATAGCCCATTTCTGACCGCTGTTGTCTTGTGTGTGGTTCTTGCCTACCTCACGGTTCGCCTCGCGCTGTACAGTAAACTGCAACAGGCGACGGAAACATCCATTGAAGCGAAAGCCAAAGAGCAAAGCCAATTTTTGGAAACGGCGCGTGGCATTCAAACCATCCGCCTTTTCAATGCCGAATCCATGCGTCAAAGTACTTGGCAGAATCGCTATAGCTCTGTCATTAATGCAGACATCAAACTGGGCAAGCTGAGTATTGGCTTTGAATCCGTAAACCAATTGCTGTTTGGCTTAGAAAATATCTTCATCATTTTCCTTGCAGCGATGGCGGTAATGAGTGGCGACATGACCATAGGTATGGTGTTTGCGTTCTTGGCGTACAAAGAGCAATTAACCTCTCGTATGTCGATGCTGATAGAACAAGTCATTCAGTTTAAAATGCTTCGCTTGCACCTCGACCGTATTGCCGATATTGCTCTGCATGAACAAGAGCCTCACCGCGAGAAAGGGCGTAATCTAACTCAAATGCGTGGCAATGTTGAACTGGTCGATCTATCGTTCAAGTATTCTGAAAATGACGACTATATTTTCCAAAACCTGAATCTAACGATACCTGCCGGTGAATCCATCGCTTTGGTGGGCCCTTCTGGGTGCGGTAAATCAACATTAATGAAGTTAATGCTTGGATTGCTTCAGCCCACATCAGGGAAAATACTGGTTGATGGGGAAGATATCCGAGATTTAGGGCTTTCTAGTTACCGAGACAGGATTGCCTCGGTAATGCAAGACGACACATTGCTTACCGGATCGGTAGAGGAAAACATTACCTTTTTTACACCTGAACCCAACCACCAAATGATGATGCAATGCGCTCATATGGCTGGCATCCATGAAGACATCATCAAGCTGCCAATGAACTACCAAAGTTTAGTGTCGGATATGGGCTCCAATTTTTCTGGAGGTCAAACTCAGCGGCTATTACTGGCTAGGGCGCTTTACCATCGCCCATCGATTTTGTTTTTAGATGAAGCCACCAGCCATTTGGATGTTGAAAACGAAGGTCGAATCAATGAGCACATCAAAGGGCTGCCGTTTACTCGCGTGATGATCGCCCACCGCCCTGAAACCATCAAAAGTGCAGACAGAGTAGTCAACATCAGTGAGCTTTAGATCTATTAAACCTCTTTAGAATTATCTAACCTCTTTGACGACGTAACAGGCTTTTCGGTGAGAAGCCTGTTACCAACATCGTGCCGCTGACCACCAGTATGGTGCCAATCACTGTATTAAACCCGATTGGCTCACCCAGCACCAAATATCCCCATAAGATACCGAAAAACGGAATCAAAAAAGTCACAGAAAGTGTAGAAGCGGGTCCAATATCCGTCACCAAACGAAAGTACAGCAGATACGCCAATCCTGTACACAACACCCCTAGTACCGCGACCGACGACCATTCAAATACCGTAGGTGTCTCAGGCATTGGCAGCCAAGGCAATAAAGGCAGCACCAATATCACGGCACCCCACATACTTCCGTGCGCATTATCGAACGATGAAATCTTAGGCGCATTCTTGGCGTAGTTAGTCGCTACCCCATAACAAGATGCGGCCATTACTCCAGCAATAATCGGCAACGTCGCTTCCTCGCCAATATTGACGGCATCCCACCCTACCAACACAGCAACGCCCAACACGCCTAAAACTAAGCCAAATCCCCCCTTAAGTGACAAAGGCGTTTTGTGCCAAAAATACGCAATTACCGCGCCCCAAATAACCGCTGTAGAATTTAAAATAGACAAGGTAGATGCATTCAATGTTTGGGCTGCGTAGGCGAAAAGCATAAACGGCATAGCCGTATTAAAAGAAGCAATGATCAGAAAGTGCTTAGGGTATTGAAACAGTATCAACCGACGTTTAAGAAAGACAGACACCAGCAGCAAGCTCATCGCGGCAAACAGCACTCTAAATTCAATTAAATAAGCAGGGCCAAAGCTATTTGCGGCAATTCTCATGAAAAGAAAAGACGCCCCCCAAACTGCGGCAAGGCATAGTAATCGTAAAAAGCTGGCTGCGGTCATTTCTGTATCCTTCTTCTGATGAAATACCACTGTGTATTGGGTTGATAAAAAACACAATTACAAATCAAATTGCGGTTCCGATAATGGCGATCGCGCACCACCCCACTGATCCTTGGTTTCATACTGATCAGCGATTAAATTTAGATCTTTTTAGTTGTGACATTCGCTAAACAGGCATACTATCGGCGAATTGAATCAATAGAGTGATAATCATCAATGAGAACCTGGGCAATCTTGCTGTTTTCTCTGCTGGTTACTTTCAGCCATACCGTGTTTGCTCAAACGGAAAACGGTGGCTGGCTATCGCAAAACGCTGAATATGCGGCGCAATCCTCTGTTGAGACTCCATCTCACCCTTCTACTGATTTTCAAACCGAAGCCAACTTGCAAATCGAGTTGGAAAAAGGCGCAGCTGATTCTCATACTCAGCATATTCCCGATGGACTTTTGACATCGTCTCGATTTGTTTCGTGGATTCAGGAAAGAGTATTCCCAACCCCAGATTACGAACTTCTGGTACAACTCGGTGGTGAGGATCTACCGCCAAGTTATCTGTATTTCTCTCCCTTAATTCCTTCTGTACTCTGGTCGGAAAAAGCATCAGGCTCGAACTCGCACAGAATATCAGGCTGGAAAGATTCAAACCTCCTGTATGTCCGGTTAAGCCGCGACAGCTAACCTCAATACTGTTCACACAAAGTCTCGACGTTTCTACGTCGCACACCGCTATTTTAGTTTTACGCCAACCATAGATGTTTAAATCTATTGGCGTTGCTGATCGATCTTTTCGCTCAGCATTCATGAACCTGAACTCAGGTTATTGAGGAATCGCTATGTCATCTTCACGTACTCGCGCAAAAGCGCCAGAGCGTTTAAACCACTATTCCATTTGGAAATACGTGGTGCTTTTCACTGCCATTGTCTTACTTGCGTTAAGCGCACTCCCATCATGGTACGGCGAAAAGCCTGCTCTATTGATTGAACAAACCCATAACGAGCTGTCTCTTGATGCAGTTGCTCGGCATCTTAAGCAGCACAACATTGATGTAAGAGAAGTCACGCAACGTGACACTCAGTTAACTCTTTTATTTGAAAACGAACATGACCAAACCCAAGCAAAGAATGTATTAAAGCCCTTATTGAGTAAAGAATCTCAACTCACACTGGCGTACCAGTCGGTTGCACCTGCTTGGCTTTCTGAACTTGGATTTGCTCCCGTCGACCTTGGATTAGATCTGCGAGGTGGTGTTCAATTTTTGCTGAAAGTCGATGTTGATACTGCCCTAGCTGAAAAGCAGCAAGCGCTGGTTGATGAAATAAAAACCACGGCAAGAAAGCTGCACATTCGAGGTATTCAAGTTCACGCGTCCAGTGAAAAAGGCGTCACATTCAAAACTCGTAACGATAACGCGACAACCCAGCTAAGTGAGCAGCTTCGCGATGCGTTCCCTCAGTGGCAGCAAAACCATAACTTAAACAGTGTCACCTTATCTCTCCCAAAAAAAGAATGGCTCGATTTCAAAGAGATAACCCTAAAACAGAACTTGACGATTCTACGTTCACGTATCGAAGAATTGGGTATAACGGAAGCGTCGGTTCAACGCCAAGGGGACAATTATATTCGAATTGAACTGCCTGGAATTCAAGATCCTTCCCAAGCCAAAAGCGTGATTGGCGCAACGGCGAGTTTGGCATTCCACGAAGTGCAGTCCGAAACGTCCGTTGGAAGAATCATTAATGCTCAGGAAGAAAATGGGAACAACGTAAGGCTGGTCGCGAAGCCAGTTGTGCAAGGGGAACACATCACGGATGCACGCGCAGGGCTCGATGAAATGGGTCGCTCAGTAGTGAACATTTCGCTCGATCTTGCTGGCGGGAGCCAAATCAGCGATTTTTCTGCCACTCACGTAGGTCAACCGATGGCAACGCTGTTTAGCGAATACATCACCGACAAACAGGGCAATCTAACCAAGAAAGATACCGTCATCAGCATCGCGACGATTCAGAGCCAGCTTGGCACGCGTTTTCAAATAACCGGTGCTGGCACCACACAAGAGGCGCAGGAATTAGCCTTGCTTTTGAGGGCAGGGTCTTTAACCGCGCCTGTCACAATTGTGGAAGAGCAATCCATTGGCGCAACATTGGGTGCTGAAAATATCGAGAACGGGTTTTCCGCTCTTGCACTGGGTATGAGTTTAACCTTGGCATTCATGGCGTTATGGTACCGGCGGCTAGGCTGGGTAGCCAACGTTGCGTTGCTCTGCAATATGGTGTGTTTGCTTGGTCTGATTGCTCTGATTCCAGGTGCCGCTTTAACCTTACCGGGCATTGCTGGGCTAGTGTTAACAGTCGGTATGGCAGTAGATACAAACGTACTAATCTTCGAACGCATCAAAGACAAACTCAGTGAAGGAAGAAGCTTTGCTCAATCTATCCACCTTGGGTTCAACAGTGCCGTTAGCACGATAATGGATGCCAACATTACCACGTTGATCACAGCAGCCGTTTTGTACTCAATAGGTAATGGTCCGGTTCAAGGTTTCGCGTTAACACTTGGTTTAGGCATTCTAACCAGTATGTTTACAGGCATCTTTTTGTCTCGATCCATCATCAATATGATTTGGGGGCAAGATGCCCGCCGAAACGTCAGAGTTTAGGAGCGCATCATGAATCTGAATAAAAACATGACTAACATTCGTCGCTGGACGGGGCTATTTTCATTGGTATTGGTCATTCTATCGGTGGGGATCATTGCCGCTCGCGGTTTGAACTTAGGTTTGGATTTTACTGGCGGTATGGTGAGCGAGTTTAGAGTATCCCCTACCCTTAGCCAACAAGACTTAAACAACGCACTTAGCCCTGTGGTGGGCGACACGCTCTCGATGGTCAAAAGTGGAGAAGAAGGTCGATGGACGTTGCGCTACTCGGCAGAAAGTCAAGCGTCTATTGAGCAAGTGAATCAATCGCTTGCTCAACTCGACAACCACGCTGAGATCATCAGCAGTAGCATGATAGGTGCACAGGTTGGAGATGAATTGTTCGATCAAGGTGGCATGGCGATTTTCATCAGCATGCTATGCATTATGGCGTATCTGTGTTTTCGATTTGAATGGCGTTTAGCCAGCGGGGCGCTCTTCGCTCTGTTTCACGATGTGATTGTGGTTTTAGGCTTCTTTGCCCTGACACAGCAGGAATTCAACCTCACGGTTTTCGCAGCAATTTTAGCGATTTTGGGGTATTCATTGAATGATTCGATCATCATCGCCGACCGCATTCGCGAACAAATACTCGTGAAAACAAATTGGTCCACCAGCGACGTTATCAACTCCGCCGTAGCCAGCACCTTCTCGCGTACTATGGTGACGTCTGGCACAACGCTTGTGACGGTGGGGTCACTTTGGCTGATGGGCGGTTCCCCACTTCAAGGATTCGCCAGCGCCATGTTCATCGGTATTGTATCGGGCACTTGGTCGTCCATTTCAATCGCCACTGTGTTTCCGGAAATGTGCGAGTTAAAAGCCAAGCATTACATTCCAGCAGAGATGGATACCAACCCTTAAGAGTCTGTTTAATTTGCTCTTTATGGTAAACGCTTTTTAATAAAAGGGTTCTAAAGAATAAAGGCTTTCTAACAAAAAATGCCCCGTGGCAAACGGGGCACTGAACAATTTAAAGGGAGGGGGAGAGTGACTGGCTCAATTCACTCGATTGATTCGTTCAGCAATAAACTGGGCTTTTGCCCCAAATATAACTTGTACACCATTGGAACCAACGTTAATCACACCCATTGCACCAATGTCTTCCAAGCCTTTGGCGTTTACAAGTTTGGTATCCACCACTTCAAGACGAAGACGGGTAATACACGCACTTACAGACGTCAGGTTTTCTTTGCCACCAAGGAAGTCCAATGTCAGCTTAGTCAGCTGTTCGTCAGTTAAATCTAATTCTTCTTTCGCCTCTTCGCTTCTGCCCGGAGTTTGCAGATTGAATTTGCGAATAGTGAATCGGAACACCACGTAATAAAGCGCGGCCATTGGCACACCAACCAGCACTGCCGCAAAATAGTTCGTCTCGAACCCGTTCATGGCAGGCATAATGCCAAGTGTAATGTAATCAATAAACCCAGCCGAGAAAGACTTGGCTAAGTGAGCATCCAGCAAGTACATAAACATGTACGCGAAGCCGGTACAAAGTGCGTTGAACAAATACAGCAACGGCGAAATAAAGATAAACGCAAACTCAACCGGCTCTGTAATTCCGGTTAGGAAACAAGTAAGGGCTGCCGAAAATAGGATACCTGCAGCGTATTTTCTCTGGCTGGTTTTGGCTTCGTGGTACATGGCTAAACAGGCAGCGGGTAATGCAAAAAGCATAAGTGGGAATTCACCCTGCATGAATTTGCCTGCGCCTTGATACGTGGCGGAATCAAAATCCTTCACTCCATCCGCCAACATTTTAAACCAAATAGCCTGATCACCATTGACGATTTGACCAGCTTCCGTCGTGAACTCACCAAACGTGAACCAGAAAGACGGATACCAAATGTGGTGTAAGCCTAATGGGATCAGCGCACGCTCTGTGAATCCAAAAATGAAGGTAGAAAGCGCTTGGTTATCACCGTTAACAACACCCGACAAACCGTCAATCCCACTTTGAACATGCATCCACACGTTAGGCAGCAATAGCCCAAGTACAAACGCTGCCAAAGCCGTCACAATAGGGACAAATCGCTTACCAGAAAAGAAGCCTAAAAATGCGGGTAATTGAATTGCGTGGAATCGGTTATACATGGACGCGGCGAGAATACCCGCTATTAAACCGCCGAATACCCCCATTTGTAAGCTAGGGATGCCCAATACCAGAGCGTACGCTCCGCCTTCGAGTGCCATTTCTTGTGTCACGCCCGCACTCACACCAATAGTCATGTTCATCACCAGCATCGCGACAACTGCCGCTAGACCCGCAATACCCGACTCTTTTGAAAGCCCAACCGCGGCCCCAACGGCAAACAACAATGGTAAGTTGCTGAAGATGACATCCCCAGCGCCAACCATGAGTGGAATGCCAAGCTTGTCACCAAATGCAAGCAATAAACCTGCGGCTGGCAAAATAGAAATTGGGAGCATCAACGCGCGCCCAACAGTTGAAAGTTTTGATACACCCTTCATGAGATACGCAAAGGGGGATGAGCCTTTATTAGGCTTCATCGCAGCTTCAGTTGTCATGGTTGTTCCTTATAGTTCTGACCGATAAAACGGGTTATCGATAGATATTGGTTATTGGTTATTGGTTATTGGAGATAATGTTCAAAAGCTACTTTACGAATCTGAAGAATTATTGAAGTAGAGAATTGTTAGTGCTTTGTAAATAGACACTTACAAATAACGCTCACCAACCTTGCATCTCTGGGTCACTAGGGATATATCTTAATGGCATTAATGCAGCAAAAAACGGGCAAGGAACGCGTAATGAATTTCAAGCGCATTGAGACATTTGTGCTAGTGGCAACTCTCGGTAGTTTTCGTAAAGCAGCGGAGCAACAGTTCACCACCCAACCAGCAATTTCGACCCGAATTGCAGGATTGGAAGAAGAGTTGGGCGTAAAGCTGTTCGACAGAGACGCTTCTCCCGTTGTTCTCACAGCCCAAGGTAAAGACCTATTACCTTATGCTGAAAAAATGCTCTATATGGCTGAACAAATGCACAAACGTGCCGACATCAGCCGGTTACTTTCAGGAACTCTGCGTTTGGGAGTTTCTGAAACCATTGCACATACTTGGCTAACCGATTTTCTCAAAGTACTTCATCATGAGCTGCCTAACCTTGATGTGGATATGACGGTTGATGTCACGGGAAACTTGAAGAATAGCTTGCTTGATCGGTCACTGGATTTGGCTTTTTTAATGGGGCCGGTTCCCGAACCTGGGATTACCAATCACGACCTTTGCCAATTTCCATTGGTATGGGTCGCGAGCACCGACCTGCCTTTGCCAGAAAAAACTTTGTCGCTAGAAGAAATGGTTCAATACCCGATCATTACATACGCTCGCAACACGCAACCCTTTTCCGAGATCAGTGAAAAATTCATGCAGATAGATGGGCTCCCCGCGCGTTTTTTCTCGTCCAGTTCACTGTCTGCCTGCCTTAAGCTCACCCAAGATCAAATTGGCATTTCCACTTTGCCACTGGCGACAGTCTCTTCCGATATTAAACGCGGGATACTCAAAAAATTGGATGCTCACTGGGAACCCTCTGCTTTAGCCTTTACCGCTTCGTATCCTTCGGTTGCATTTAACAGTGCGGCTGAACTTGCCGCAGAGATTGCGGTGAAAGTGGCAGAGAAATTTGAACAGGGTGATAAATAAAATTTATACCAGTAAGTAAAAAACCATAATTGGACTTTATGCACTTACAAAGCAACACTTGCGTTACATTTCTTTAACAATGGACTGCTTTGCGAAATGCCAAATACACACTCTAAGCCTTCAGCCTATAAGACTCAGTTACTTGCTCAAGCGTCTGAAGTAAGAAAAAAAATCCGACTTGGAAAATTCAACCAGCCAACCAGTGGTGTCGCCTCTGGGCTGGTTCAAGGCAATATCGTGATACTACCGCAAGAGTGGGCAAACGACTTTTTACGGTTTTGCCAAAACAATCCTGCCGCTTGCCCGCTAATTGCCGTTTCTCAGCCCGGGCATCCTCTGTTGTCCGATCTTGGTGAAGACATCGACATAAGAACGGATGTGCCAGAGTTCAAGGTATTTCGACACGGGGAACACGCAGAAACCGTTACCGACATTAACAGCCTTTGGCAGTCAGATTTTGTCACGTTTGTACTCGGATGCTCATTTTCATTCGAAGATGCACTTGAGCGCGCAGGGCTTACCGTGAGAAACATCGAATCCCAAACCAATGTTTCTATGTACAAAACCAATATTCAAACCACGCCAAGTGGCCGGTTTCACGGCAATATGGTGGTGTCCATGCGCCCATTTGTGGCATCAGATGCAATCCGCGCCATCCAAGTCACCTCCCGCTTGCCTAAAGCACACGGCGCCCCCGTCCACATTGGCGACCCAGCCCTGATAGGGATCGATGATCTATCACAGCCTGACTTTGGTGATGCCGTCGACGTACACCAACACGAACTTCCTATTTTTTGGGCTTGTGGCGTAACACCGCAAGTGGCGATCGCCAATGCAAAACCCCCCATTGCGATCACCCATGTACCCGGAAAAATGCTCATCACAGATTGCCTAAACGATGAACTGGCAGTGCTGTAGCTGATCAGCTATTACTTAAGCTACTAATTAAGCGATATAAATGGAGATTAACATCATGAAATGGATAGCAAAAACCGCAGCCACGTTACTTATCAGTGGATTAGCCGCTCACAATGCGATTGCCGCTAAGTGGCACATGCCAACACCTTACGGGGATGGTCACTTACCTACTCAAATCGCTTATCAGTTCGCGAAAGACATCAAAAGCTATACCGATGGTGATGTCGATATCACAGTATATTCTGGTGCATCTTTGATGAAACACCCTGAGATTCCACGCGCAGTGCGCACTGGCCAAGTTCAGCTTGGGGAAGTGTTCATCGGAATCATGGGAAACACGCACCCAATCTTTAAACACGACAACATTCCTTTCCTTGCGACCAATTACGACCAAGCCAAGAAGTTATGGTTAGCCGCTAAACCAGAAGTTGAAAAGCAACTCAGCAAAGAAGGGTTGATGCTTCTGTACACTGTGCCGTGGCCAGCACAAAGCCTTTACACGAAGAAACCCGTTCAATCGTTAGCTGATCTACAAGGCAGTAAGATGCGCGCCTACAGCCCATCCACATCGCGCCTTGCTGATTTGATGAATACCACCCCGACGACTGTTCAGTTACCGGACATTCCGCAAGCATTCAGCACCGGCATTATTGATGCAATGATCACCTCTCCATCAACAGGCGCAAATGGGCAAGCATGGGATTACCTAAGCCACTTCACAGAAGTAAAAGCTTGGATTCCTAAAAACTTCGTTGTTGTAAACAAGCGCGCGTTCAAACGCCTAGATAAAGACACTCAGAAGAGCATTCTTACGGCGGCTGAAAAAGCAGAAACATCGGCGTGGGATCTCGTTGTAGAGCGTGAAGCTCGTGATACTGCCATCCTTGCAGACAACGGCATCAAAGTAACGCAGCCATCAGAGAAATTGCTGTCTGAGCTGAAAGAGATTGGCGTCACCATGACGAAAGAATGGGAACAAGAAGCCCCTTCAGAAGTAAAAACGGTGCTAGACAGATATAACCAATAATACATTACCTTAAGGCTCTGTTTTCAGGGCCTTTCTTTGAACTAGGGTCTGTAGACCTAATACTTCGAAGTATTGCTGTGGGGTTTTTCAGTGAATACGTTTAAACACACTCTTTATATGCTGTCTGGCTACTCATCTGGGTTGTGCATCGTTCTGATGATGCTGATCATTTTGGCACAGGTAGTGGGTCGCTTTTTTGGGTTTATTGTGCCGTCAGCCGAAGATTTTTCCGGCTACGCTTTGGCGGCATCCACTTTTTTTGGGCTTGCATACGCATTTCGGGAAGGTGGACACATTCGCGTTACGTTGGTGATTCAACGTTTACCTGAACGCGTTCAACACTATCAAGAAACGTTCATCCTTATTTTTGCTTTTCTCTTGGTGACTTTTATGAGCTTTTACTGCGCCCATATGGTGTGGGAATCCTACGATTTTGAAGAAGTCACCCATGGCTACATTCCGATTCCGTTGTGGATACCGCAAGTGCCTGTTGCACTTGGCATGTTTGGTCTTAATTTGGCTGTTCTCGATAACCTCATTTTGACATTGAAAGGGCAAGCGCCAACTTACAAAGCCCACGAAGGCGAGACGGAGTAAGGAAAAGCACTCATGGATATTTCTGTTATTTCTATTATCTTAGCGCTCACCATGATCCTAATGCTCGCGGCTGGGATATGGGTGTCGCTTGCCTTAATTGGCGTTGGTGTTCTCGGTTTGTACATGACGGGGAATGAACAAATCGGTTTGTTGTTCGCTACCTCAAGTTGGGGTGGAAGCACCAGTTGGTCACTCACGGCTTTGCCGATGTTTATTTGGATGGGGGAGCTGCTGTTTAGAACTCGCCTGTCTGAAGATCTCTTTAAAGGGCTTGCCCCGTGGTTAAGTGGTTTTCCGGGTAAGCTCTTACACGTTAACGTACTGAGCTGTGGTATTTTCGCTGCGGTATCGGGGTCATCAGCCGCGACAGCGGCAACCATTGGTCGCATGACACTGCCCGAACTCAAAGCCCAAGGTTACAGCGAAAAAATGGCCATTGGCACGCTTGCGGGTTCTGGCACTTTGGGCTTACTGATCCCACCTTCTATCATTTTGATCGTTTATGGTGTGGCCGCAGAAGTGTCCATTGGTCGGCTTTTCATCGCAGGAGCCCTACCCGGACTTATGCTGGTGTTAATGTTTATGGGCTACACCGCAGTATGGGCACTACTCAATAAAGACGGGCTTCCTGCTCACAGTAAAGAGAGCGTGTCTTTCACCGTTAAATTGGCGGCGCTGAAAAAGCTCCTGCCTATCGTAAGCCTTATCTTGTTCGTACTCGGCTCAATATACGGTGGACTAACGACACCAACCGAAGCGGCTGCGCTGGGTGTCTTTGGCGCACTCATTCTGGCGTGGACGACGGGTTCTTTATCGCTGAACAACTTTCTTGATAGCTTGCTCGGCGCGGTAAAAAGTTCCTGTATGATTGGGCTGATTCTGGTTGGCGCGCACTTTCTGACACTGGCAATGGGCTTTTTGGGTATTCCTCGCGCATTGGCTGAATGGATCGCGACGTTTACTCTGTCTCCGTTTGAATTACTTATCTACCTAACGGTGCTGTTCGTTATTCTAGGGTGTTTTTTGGATGGCATCTCAGTTGTTGTGTTAACCGTCGCAGTTGTCATGCCGATGGTGCAACAAGCTGGCATCGACTTGTTGTGGTTTGGTATATTCATTGTATTGGTTGTCGAAATGTCACAAATTACCCCGCCAGTTGGGTTTAACTTATTTGTCATTCAGGCACTCACAGGTAAAGACATACTCTATGTGGCTCGCGCTGCGCTGCCCTTTTTCCTATTGATTTTAGTTGGTTTGGTAATGATCACCGTATTCCCAGAAATCGTGACTTACTTACCCACCACCATGACACAAAGATAATCGAATCTGCGTTTTTAAAAGACATCGTTTAAGAGACAAAACATGAAACTGAATTGCGATATGGGTGAGTCCTTTGGCGGTTGGGCCAAAGGACAGGATTCTCACGTCATGCCTTTTATCGACATGGCAAACATTGCGTGTGGTTTTCACGCTTCAGACCCACTGACCATGGACAAAACTGTTCGCATGGCCGTCGAGAACAACGTAAAAATTGGTGCGCACCCTGGCTACCCCGATCTGATTGGGTTTGGGCGTCGCAACATGGATATTGCACCTCAAGAGCTTGAAGCCATATTGATTTACCAAATTGGCGCTCTGGATGCGATTTGCCAAAAGCACGGCACTGAAGTCAGCTACATCAAACCTCACGGTGCAATGTACAACCAGATGATGAAAGACAAAACCATTCTGTCGACTATCATGAAAACGGTTCGTAAAGTTCGTCCCCTTTGCCCGCTAGTAGTGATGGCAACCCCAAATAACGACATTATTCGAGCCATGGCTCAAGAACACGGTATTGAGGTGTGGTTTGAAGCATTTTCTGATCGGGCATACGACGATCAAGGCTACCTCGTTTCGCGCAATGAAGCGGGCTCGGTTTACACCGATTTCACCAGCATCAAAAATCAAATCTGCCAAATCATCGAAGAAGGCTGCGTGACGACGATTACCGGCAAAAAGCTCTCTATAGATGTAGATACCATCTGTATTCACGGAGACGGCGAGCACGCTGCCAGCGTGAGTGAAGCGGCGGCAGTAATGAGGAGAGCCAACTGATGCGCATAGAGCCGGTCAATGAAATGACCTGTATCGTGTATTTTGGCGACCAAATTAACGAACAAATCGCACAACAAATAAGCTGGGCGATCAACCGAATACACGAAAGTCTTGGCGACATTGTGATCGACATTATTCCGTCTTACACCTCCATTTTGGTGTGTTATGACGTCAATAAAACCGATCGATTCAACATCATTGCCAATCTAAAGAGTGCGCTTCGTGGATCGAGTTCTACCAATACAAAAACTCAGTCTTCACACGTTGTAGACCTACCCGTTTACTATGGCGATGAGGTCGCTCTGGATTTACAAGATATTTGCGATCACCATAAGCTGAGTAAAAGTGAAGTCATCCAAATCCATAGCGATAAGATCTATCAAGTTTATGCCATTGGATTTAGCCCCGGCTTTGCCTATTTGGGAACAACAGATGAACGCATCACCATGCCACGCAAATCCACACCTCGTTTAAAAGTCCCCACGGGCAGCGTTGGTGTGGCGGATAACCAAACAGCAATTTACCCAAGCTCCACACCCGGTGGTTGGCAAATAGTGGGTCGAACACCGCTCAAGATGATTGATTGGGAAAGTGACTCTCTGGCTCGTGTTGCAGTCGGCAATCAAGTGCGATTTCGCCCCATAACTCGCGAAGAATTTTTAGACTTAGGAGGGCAGTTCGATGAGCTTTGAAGTCATTAATCCGGGGCTGCTTGCATTGATTCAAGATCTCGGCCGCTTCGGGTACCAACACATGGGTATTACCACGGGCGGCCCTATGGACGAACATGCTTTTTGTTGGGCAAATCGAATACTTGATAACCCTCAAAATGCGCCGCAGCTTGAAATAACATTTGGCAAGCTTACTTTAAAGGCACTCGCAGATACTTGTATTGCGATAACAGGCGCAGACTTAAACGCCAGAATCGGCGATAAAAAAATTCAGCCTTGGAATACGTATCGAATTCAAAAAGGCGATACCCTAAATTTTGATTCTCCTAAAAACGGCTTACGCGCTTATTTAGCGGTTAAGGGTGGTTTTATAATCGACCTGCAACTCGATAGCGCATCAACGGTATCACGAGAGAAAATCGGCGGTATTGAAAATGGACGCGCGTTAAAACAAGGGGATGTTCTCCGGTTTACCCCGTGTAAAGACGACATCAAAATTCGGACACCAAAATGGGCGATCCCCGACTATACAGCACCACTGGAATTGGGCGTGATGCTCGGATACCAGTACAGAGATTTTCCCAATAACGACATCATGACTCTGTTTTCCACCGCTTATGAAGTCTCGTCCAACATTGATCGAATGGGCTACCGGCTTTCTGGTCAAGCCATTCGCTGCAATCGAGATGGCATTATTTCAGAAGGCATTGCCTACGGTGCAATACAGATTCCTAAAGATGGGCAACCCATCGTGCTCATGAGAGACAGGCAAACTATCGGGGGCTACCCCAAAATAGGGTGTTTAAGCGCATTAGGGGCTGGTCAGCTCGCGCAGCGCGCCCCTGGTAGCCAAATTAGTTTTTACCAAATGGACGTTGGAGAAGCAGAGGCGCAGCGCGTCATCTTCAATCGAGTCATGCAAACTAAATAGCAGTCTGATAAAAGCCCCGAGCTAGGATTAAAACGGGAAAGGCGCCACCATCTACTCCTCGGTCTTTGACAGCGTTACCTCAAAGACCGCGGGTTGGTCATATGGGGCGTGGTAGATTTCATCGCCAGAATTGACTTCCTAGACCTGCAAGGCAACCCGCAAACATCAAAAGTTTTGACTGAATATATTTCCATTTTTATTTAAATTTTCGCGTGTAAAACAGAGTAAATGATCTAAAATGCAGAGGCCCAACATTGCCTTGTGAACCATTATGACAAAATCTATCTTGCCTCTATTGCTCGTTCTCCCTTTTGCTTCTGCGACGCATGCCACAGACCTTTGCCCCGACGATCAACTTCTCATAGAAGGGTGCAGTTTTGGTAAAAAAAGTGTCTCGGTTTGTACCGCCAGTGAAAACACCATTTTGTATCGATATGGCACCGATGAAAAAATTGAAATGGAAATTGAGTCGCCAGTAAAAATGGCTCGCTCAAGCTACAGTGGTGGTGGCGCGGGTTTTGTCCTATTTGAAAACGGACGCTACAACTACATTGTTTTCAGTCGAATAATGCGTGGCGAACGCCAAGAAGACGGTAGCTTTGAGCACATCAGTGAAGCTGGAATCATCGTTGAAAAAGACGAGTCCGAAATCGCAACCCTCATGTGCAAAGCAGAGATGGTATGGGGTGAAGGTGATTTTCCTGAACACGAAGAACTCGTTGATTTTCGTTACTACTAGAATCTGTTGACCTAATACCTGTTGATCAAAAGAGCTCATGAAAACGGTAAACTACTTAGTTCGCGTTCACGCGTTACCAGAAGACTTAAAAGAAGCTTCTAGGGATACAAACCACGATTTGCATAAAACATCGGTGATCTACTCTAAGCTCATCAATACCGATCATTTATGGGAGGTTGATTCCATAGATGAATATAAGCAGATTTGGGTTGCTGTAAATTTTATAAACGACGCAGGGCAAGCTGAATTCCACACAATCAAAATAGATTCAGGCACTTACGAATCCATCGAATACGACGACTACATTATTAACTAAGATGAACATACTTACATTCTCATAGACGATACGATTATTTTTTAACCACCTTGCTACCGTGATATTTATAAAATATTAACTAATAATGTCAGGTATAAAGGTATGAGAGACCCAATCTTTACCTTCTCGGCGCCGAGAACAGTTCAATCCATCAGCCATGAAGACGAACACGACTTTGCCATTCGTCTTTCACAAAGTGCATTAGCATCAACGCATTATTTATCTCAGCTCCCACAGCAACTCAGTGCGCGCCGAATGCGGGCAGCGGCAAGAACCCTTTCTGAAACATTCCGAGGCCGGTTGTCCATTAGCCAGTTGCAAAGCCAGCATGAGAGTTTGCTGCGTTTTCATCGTCATATTACCAGTGAAGAACATCGGAAAACGTTTGAAGGTATCAATGAATTTATCGAGAGTTTCAGCCCAGCAATGCTCTCGCCAGACGATAGAACATCGCTTTGGGACAACCTGATTCATCACCTCTGGGTGGAATACAACCAAACAACCATTGAGCACATCGTTGAGATTCTAGTGACGGATCATTTCTTAAGGATCCACCGAGTCGTAGAAGCAGACGACGAACTTGAACAAGCTCAAAAAGATACCCGCCTTAAAATGGCATTGCAGGCGCGAGTGGTTATTTCAGCCAGAGTGGATAACCGAACCGAACCTGAAACCACCTTTGGATTAACCGCCAGACAGCATCAATTGCTCGAGAACATTCACCAAAGAAACATTCGAGCGCAAAAACTGAGCCGTATTCGAGAATTAAAAGACAAAGTAAACAATGAAATTCGACGCTTGGAGCATCAAGCAATAACCAGCCCTTCTCAACCTACAGCAACTGCCGCTGCAACCACCGCTTTCACGACTGTAGCCACCACCCAACGTATTGCGTCCACCATTAGCTTGGATGCATTGAATCTCGATTTATCGGATGACACAAACCGCACTTTCGAACGCATCAGAAAAGGGGTATTCGACGCCCGTGAATTGCTGAGTTTGGCGCAAGAGGAGTTCGAGAGTGTGGAGTTGGATCAAGACGACAGCCTTGATGACGATATCGAAGAAGAAAGTACATTATTGGTCATGGGCAGTGAAATTTCCGTGGAAGAGAAAATCCCTGGAATGTCCCTGTTAGCGGGGCTAAATGAAGAGGAAGAGCAGCAGTATGTGGATGTGACGTATTTCCGTGAACATGCCGAACCCATTCTCGCTGGCGCTGACGCCAGTATTAATGGTCGCCGAATGTCTGGTGAATTACTTCCAGAACGAGTAAAAGGGTTTCAAACTTTTCGATTTCCATTGCCCGAACCCACTCAGAATCCCGTTAGCCTGCAACTTCATTTATCCATTAACGCCAATCAAGTCATAGAGCCTGAAACCATGGTGGTCACTCATCTTCAAACGGCAAGCGCTATTCTGCCGTGGCAACCGGAAGATTTAGATGAAATAGGCACGCCTCCACCGCCACTATTTGGCGTAAACAAAATCGGCATGGTTGATTTCTATCAGGTTGAACAGGAATTAGCCTGTTTCGAAGCAGGCGAGCCTTCACGCACCGAAAACCTGCTTGCGCGTGAGTACAAAGAGCGCACAACTCGCAGGCTAGATGTGACCGAAAGTGAAACCGAACAGGTGAACGAATCGGCGTTTGAGCAAAAATCGGATTTGGAAACCACCACGCGCAACGAAATCCAAGCGGCGGTTGAGGAAGTTCTACAGCAAGATTCATCGCGTAATATTAATGTGAATGCGGGGGTTTCTGGCGGTCCGAGTTTCATGAAGTTTTACGCCAACACGGCCATGACATTTTCAAATTCTCAATCGCGCCAAGAAAGCCGATCTAACGCCATTCAATACGCTAAAAGCGTGACAGAAAAAGTACAGCGGAAAATCACCAGTAAAACCAGTACCAAACGGCGAGAACGCCATCAGCAAGAATACGAAGAAATCACCAAACACGGATTGGACAATCGCGGCGGTGCTGAACATGTTTTCGGTATTTATCGATGGCTAGATAAGATCTACAACCATTATGTGGTTCACATGGGGCAACGAACGTTACTCGAATTCAGTATCCCAGAACCGGCTAGGCGTTTCATTCAAGCGCAAGAACTGGCCGTTCCCGAAGACGATTTTTCTAAAAGAGCCCCTAAGAAGCCAAAGCGATTTGGTGTCCGTGTCCCCAATGATGTGACTCGTAATAATTACCGTAAGCTTGCCGCCAAATATGGCGTAACCATTGAAGCGCCACCAGCGCATAGGATTGTTTTGGTACGGGGGTATTCTGAAAGCAAACCACCATTAGCAGAACCTATCGACCTCAATGACATACCGCATGAAGATGTGTTGTCCAGCACTTACGATATAGAAATACCCGAAAACTATACGGCGCATTTTGCCAAATTATCTTGTCGTGCAGCGCCTAGCTACCATGACGCAATCCGGCATGAACCTTCGGATCAAGAAGCCATTCCTTTGCAACCCGGTTTTTACGCCATTTTAGGCACAGAAGCCATCCCAGATCACCAAGCGCCCTTCAGCGAAATACAAGTCGAGCGACACTTGAATCCTTCTGTCAGTACTATCTTCCCAGTATCGATCATTGTGCCTTGGTATCACCGCACCTTCAGTTGCCAAGTGGAAATTCGATGTCGTCTCCGCGCGCGTATATTCCGCGAGTGGCAACTGCGCGCCTTTAATGATGTTATGGACGCCTACCGAGAGCAAAAAGCGCAGTACGATGAAGAAAAAGAGCGCCACCAATCTAAGCTTGCCAGCAGCGACTTAAACCCTAGATTCAAAAAAGACATCATTCAGCGAGAGCTTCGCCAGCTCGCCCTTTATATGATTCAAAAGCCTTTCAACATCAAGGTGGCAAAGAATCACTACCGAGAGAGAAACGACAAGCTACCTAAACTCAAATTGACCGATAAACTGGATGAGCATAGCGATCAAGTCCGATTCTTCGAGCAAGCGTTTGATTGGGATCTGATGGCTTACCACTTATACCCTTATTACTATGCGAAAAACCGAAGTTGGAGTGCCAAACTCAGCACGCAAGTCTCACGTAATCGAACCTTTGATGCTTTTATCAACTCAGGCATGGCAAGGCTGGTTGTACCTATCCGTCTGGGGTTTGAAGACGCCGTAAGCTATTACCTACAAACCGGAAAAATCTGGTTTGGCAAAGGGCTCGTCATGGATTCAGAGAACGACTTATATTTGTCGATAGCTCAAGAATCGATTCAAGAAGAAGGCACTGTCCTAAACGATACTTGGCAAACGAAAGTACCCACCAATTTAACCATTGTGCAAGATCAAGCGGCTGCGCTTGTCGGGAATGGAATGCCATGTATAGACAATGAAGGGGTAGGACAAGGTAACAGCCAGTTAACACCTTTACCTCCTGAACCTGACACCCCAAACGGCGGCTAACCGATGAGCCACCAACGCCTGCATAGATGGGCTGATGAAATTATGGCAGAGCAGCCCATCACTGGTCGCTGCGATTACCAAATCATTAGCCCCGGTCAAACCAATTTGATCAAAATGGCGATCACCTGCGAGTCGAGCGCAACCGATCTGCCCATCATTCCGGACGTATTTGAAAGCCAAGAAACGACAACCAGTGTGTTCCATCTTTACATTGGTTTTAGCGCCGTTGAATTACTGAAGACCTATTACAAAAACGGGAATTCCGCGCAAGATGGTACGTTGTACGTCGAGATAAACGAAGGCGACCGATTCTCCGATGCCTTATTCATTAGCGCAATATCGGGTAACAATCGCGCTCAACAACTGCTCATGAGTTCTAAGCTCGCACACTTACTGCCTATTTTTGTCCGGATGTTTAATGGAAAGTCCGCTACCTCGTTGCTTTCACTAATCGGTCGCTCCCCTGAGCCAAAGGAAAACGAAGACAGTGACTTTTCTGATTTCATTGTTGAATCCATGGAAAGCCTTGTAAAAGCACTGGATAGTGTCAGCAAAGATCTCGCCTCGGATTTGCATGCACCAAAAGAACTCTGGCACCCGTCGGAGCGCCCTGCCGATTTCAATCAAACGGTAAAAAGTGCCGGGGAGTCTATCAACAATGGCATCACGCAGCTTATCGCTGAGCTGCAACGCGTAGTTATCGACGTAAACCAATCGGTCAGCTCGGCATTGGGTGAATTCGAAGTTTGGGCCAACGACGCGATAGACACCATTGCTGACTTATTCATTGGATTTTTCGACGCGGTTGATGAGCGTATTAACGCGGCAAAAGCCCTTATGCACTCCCTAACCGAGCTGATCACCCGATTTAGAAACGGCATCTCATCCTTTCTTGCGTTAGCATCCAGCGCGATCAATTGGCTAGATACCAACAGACCCGATTTCAGCGAAAGTATCGATACCTTGGTGGGGTACTTTAGTGGGCTTTGGGATGGCATAGTGGATGCCATATTAGGATTTATCGATACGATATCACTGGTCTTCCACATCATTATTGCCCTGTTCAAACATGGTGGGAAATTACATGATGTGTTCGAATTAATGCTGGAGATCATCGACGAGTTTCTCGCGGTATTGGAAAAAGTCCCTTGGGGCTCACTTTGGCAGATCATCACCGAGGATCTCTACCCTGAAGTTCGCGATTTCTTTATTGAGTCGACCGATGAGCTGATGTTCTCGATTGGTGATGCTATTTCCAGAACTCCAGCGGCCTCAGGGTATTATTTTGGTTACCTCGTGTACAACTTGGTGGAGATGTTTTTCCCACCAATGAAGTTTTCCAAAATTTCCGGTGTCGCCAACGACGCAGCCAACCTCACCAGTAAGTTCTTTAAGCGAATGGCAGGTTAGATGGCGACCAAACTTTCTAAAAAGGTGGGAGCGCGTAAAGCGGCAAACGCCCTCGATTTAAGCCCTCCCCTTAAAATAACCAAAATCATTAGCGTTGTTGATGTTCTCACTACATCGCTAAGAAAGCGCTTATTCAAGTCATCAAAAGGTTCCAAAAAAGGGTTGAGCGATACCGTTAAAGCGTACGCCAAGCAACTCCAAGCCGCCAAAAAGCGAGGGGCATATTTAAGAGCAAAGTCCATGTTAAACAGTGCGACTCGGCCAGTGAAAGCGATTTTAGACAAAAGTGATGTTGGCACACTTTTCAGCAAAGCCCCAAAAGTCTCCAAAATTTGGCTGCCATTTAAACTGAATCAAAAAAAATGGCATCAGACTCGAAATACTGGGGCAATACAGGAGATGAGGGCGTTAATCTTTCCAGATAAACGCGTCCAGTTTGATATTGCAGGGGAAGTAAAACCTTCGATTTCCCCTTTGCGCTCCGACAAAGGAATGGATTTTAAAGATGACCTTCCTTCTCCTTCAACTAGACGTTTTAACGGGCATTCATTAAAAGGATACGAACGCGCACACCTCTGGGGGCATGGATTTGGCGATGAAGCCAGAATGGGGTTGATGTACGCCCCTAAAGCACTCAATCAAGTGATTCAGAATAACGGGTTTGAAAAGTTCATTCGAGATGTCCAAATGCTGGCTCAACGCGAGGGAAAAAAGGTGCTGTGTAAGTGTAAAGCAGTCAGCCATCCACCAAAGGGGAACAGCAACCTTAGCCCCGGAAAAGGAGAACTACTGCTGTCAGAGGTATTTTATGACGTGGCGTATCAAACGAAAGATGGAAAGACGTTGCTGGCTCGTTTTGTTGCTACGGTATCTGAACCACCAGAAAGTAAAGTGGTGATGAATAAGGCAGAGTCGTTCATTACAGAATTTTAAAAGGCATGCCCGTGAGCATGCCTTTGGATGGTTAAAGTTCGTATTTAAAGCGATAGCTACACTTTGAACTGGCTCAGTAGCTGGTTTTGTTTTTCCACCACTTTTTGCTGTTCACCAATCGACTCCGTTAGGTTGCCCATAAAGTCAGACACCTCGACAGAAATATCTTTGGTAGCCTGCGCATTGCGATTCACTTCTTCACTCACGATGCTTTGTTGCTCAGCTGCTGACGCAATCTGATGAATCATATCTGTAATTTGACCCATTGCATGGCGAATGGCTTGCAGTGCCGTGTCAGCTTCTTGAGAGTGATCTAACGTTTTAGTCACTTCTTTCTGGCTGGATTCCATCACTTCTAACGCTGACTTAGAACCCATTTGCAGTTCATCGATCATGTTGCCAATTTCTTCAGTAGAAGCTTGAGTTTTCTGCGCTAACGTACGCACTTCATCCGCCACAACCGCAAAACCACGGCCCGACTCACCTGCACGTGCCGCTTCGATAGCTGCATTCAATGCCAGTAAGTTGGTTTGATCAGCGATGTCGTTAATTACCCCAAGGACCGACTCAATTCGGTTGGTTGCTTGATTGAGGTCGGAAACAACGGAGACTGCCTCCATCACTTTTTTAGACAAAGCTTCCGTTGATTGAGCTGAATCTTCCACCAGCACGGCACTTTTCTCGATATTGCCATTCGCGCTTTGAACCGCAGTAGATGCTTGCTGTGAGTGGTTTGCCACTTCTCTTGCGCTCACCGACATTTCATTAATAGCGGCTGCCAATTGATCAACTTCGCGCATTTGTTCTGAAATGTAGTTTTGTGCTTTCGCTGTGCCTTCGGTAGAAGATTTCATGCTGACAGAGATATCATCACCCAACGATTTGGTGTCTGAAATCAGGCTCTGTAGCTGACTCATTAATGCGTTGATGCTAAGTGCGACTTTACCTATTTCATCTTCATTATGCACAGCGATACTTTTGGTGAGATCGCCATCGCCTTTTGTCAGATCATCTACTTTAGCTTGCAAACGCTGCATTGGTTTAAACAGAAGTTGAAGCGTTCCCATGAGTGTTAAGCTGGCCAAAATTATTAAACCAAACGCAATCCAAGACATGGTGCTGAATAAATCACTTAAGCTCTTGTACGCGTTCTTTTGGTCAACACTCACAAGGTAATACCAAGATGTGTTCGAACCCAGTTTTACCTCGTTGTGGTAACCGATGCGTGTCAGACCAGAACTATCGAAGGTAAAGGAACCGTATCCCTTGCTGAGAATGATTGGCTTAGATTGGGCCAGTACTGAAATGTCACTAATGTTCGTTTCACCTGCGATACTTTTTGAAGAGGATGACGCAATCACCGTTCCTTTTGCATCAAATAAACTTGCAATCGCGCCAGCGGGCAAATTGTTGTTTATGTGTTCAGCGACAATTTCAAGGGTAAGATCGGCTAGCAGTACACCTTTCAACTCGGTTCCGTCATAGAAAGGTTCCGCAATACTCACCATCAATTTTTTGGTAGATGAACCGCGATAGATACCAGTGATGATGGTAGATCGTTTTGCTTTTGCTTGCTTGTACCACCCACGAACGCGTGGATCGTACTTGTTTGAATCGTATTTACCGGTTCGTGAGCTGAACGCACGTCCATCTTCAAAACCGATAACAATGGCAAAAACCTGTGACGCATTCGCCACCTGCGATATAAGCAACTCAGTATCTTCTTCAGAGAAAGGCTGAGCAAATGTTGGCGCTGATTTCACGAGTGTTTGAGAAACACTGCGCACCCAAGTTTCAATGGAATCACTGACTGCATCTGTTTTAAGGGAAGCACTGTAGTCAATGCTGTTTTGCTTGTCTTGAGCTAGAAAATAATAAGAAATACAAAGCGACACACTCAGTGAGATAACAAGCAGCAAGGCTGCAACCGTAATCACTCGTTGCTTAAATCCAAATTTAATCATTCTTTTACCTGTCTAATCATTCATCAACTCTTAGTGAGCCGATTGCTACAGGGCAAGAAGTGTACAGATCTAAAATAAAAATGGGAGTAACATCACATAAACGGATGGGTGTTCCGATTAATATTTATTAATTATCTTATTGTTTTATAAAAATAAAATATAATATGTTTAAAAGTGTCTATATTGTATTTAAATGTAACATTACTCAATAACACTCATAAAACAAGTATTAACTAGGTTGCTGTACAACCCCATAATGAGCTTTTAAAGAAACACTCTAATTTAGTAAACCAACAAAATATGGAATGATTAGCGCATTCGCTAAGTCAATAAAAAACGCGCATACAAGTGGAACAATAATGAACGCTTGATGGCTATTCCCGTACTTTTGTGCCACCGCTGACATATTAGCCATCGCCGTTGGTGTAGAGCCCAAGGAAATACCACCAAACCCAGCACACACAACAGCGGCATCGTACGTTTTTCCCATCAACGGAAAAACAACAAAAATAGCGACACAAATCGCCACAATAAATTGCACGCCAAGAATGGCGAAAATAGGACCCGCCAGATCAACGAGCGCCCACAGTTGCATGCTCATAAGTGACATGGCAAGGAATGCGCCTAATGCAATATCGGCAATTAATGCAATGGCAGGTGTTCGTTTTGGCCAACGTGTTCCGGTTAAGCGAGGGTACGAGTCTGGAATGAGGTTTGAAATGAGAATACCCGCGAACAAACAAGTCACGAACAATGGCAAGTCCAGTCCGAATTCTGAAACCGCTTCATTAAGAAATGCTCCCAATATCACACAGATATGAATAGCCAGCACAGCGTCTAAAAAGTCGTACGCATTGATACTGGGTTTAGGGTTATTGGGTGAAGTACCCACATCCATTTTTTCAACTTTCGCAGGGCTAAGGTTATGGCGATTAATGAGAAACTTGGCAATCGGTCCCCCCATCACGCTGGCCAAAATAAGCCCAAAGGTGGCACTGGCGATGCCGATCTCCATTGCCGTTTCTAAACCGAAGCTCTCACCAATTTTTGGTGACCACGCAATGGCAGTACCATGCCCTCCTATCAGCGAAACCGTGCCACTCAACAAGCCCACGATATCTGGCTGCCCCAACATGGTTGCAATACCAATCCCCGTTAGGTTCTGGATAAACATGTACCCTATCGTGATGGTGAGCAAGATGATAAGTGGTTTACCACCTTTGAAGAGATCTCTCAGGCTGGCGTTGATGCCGATGGTCGTGAAGAAGTAAACAAGCAGAAGGTCACGCGCCGCCAAATCAAATTCAACATCAATTCCGGATAGGTAGTGCAGAGCAGCAAATAGAATGGACACTAAAATCCCGCCGGATACGGGTTCTGGAATACTGAACTCTCTCAGCCATTTGCTCGCTTGTGTTAACCGACGCCCCAAAAACAGGACGACAATACCAAGTGTGACAGCGAGAAAAGATTCGACGTGCAGTATTCCATCCAAGTAGTTCATGGGCTCTCCATTGCCTAGGGTCTGTTGACCTTAAAGTTACGAACACTCAACATGTTAGGTAAGGTGACACTTATAAGCAACCAAAGGAGTATTAATTTTACAGATTCACCATGGAGCAACGCCCACAACTTCCCTCCCTTTGAATTGTCGGTAAAAACAAAAAAACTGGCGCAACATTTTGAGCCAGTTTTTTAATTAAAATGTTAGGTCGAAGTCTAAATCAATCATATTTTGGGTAGTTGAAGGCTTCACGATACCCATAAAGTGCTTGGCTACCGCCAGTATGAAGAAACACGATGTTATCTTCTTTATCGAAGTGGCCTTTACGCACAAGGTCAATCAGCCCTGCAGCGCCTTTTGCAGAATAAACTGGATCGAGCAGAATGGATTCCTTTCTCGCAAACAATTCAATGGCTTCAATGGCACCTTCTGTTGGGATACCGTAGCCTTCACCAACATAATCGCTGTTAGCCACTACGTCTTCACGCTTCACCACACCTTTAATGCCTAAAAACTCTGCCGTTCTCTCTGCCAAAGCAAAAACATTGTTCTCTTGCGCTTCCTTTGCAGCTCGGACACCAATGCCCAATACGGGTATTTGACTGTTCGACGCCACCAAACCCGTCACTAAACCTGCTTGCGTACCTGCACTGCCCGTCGCATGAACCAAATGATCAATCTTCAAACTCATGTCATTGCTCTGGCACAATAACTCTAATGCCGCATTCACGTACCCCAATGCCCCAATAGGGTTAGAGCCGCCTCCGGGGATAATGTAGGGGTTCTTACCTTCGCTTCGCAAAGACGCTGCAAGCTCTTCCATCGCTTGGTTCATATCAGTGCCCGCTGGAAGTTTTGTAAGCGGAGCGCCAAAGATCTGGTCGAGTAATACGTTGCCATTGTAGTTGTAGTCGATATCTTTGCTGCCAGTGCGATCTTCTAACAGGATATGGCATTCCATACCCAGCTTTGAAGCGATAGCCGCCGTCTGGCGTGCGTGGTTGGACTGTGTCGCACCTTGTGTGATGATGATATCTGCGCCTTTTTTAATGGCATCCCCCATTAAAAACTCTAGCTTGCGGGTTTTGTTTCCTCCGCCAGCAAGACCAGTACAGTCATCTCTTTTAATCCAAAGATTGGGGCCCCCTAAATACTTGCTTAACTCGCGCATTGGTTCGAGTGGCGTATTAAGGTGTGCAAAGTGTGCTCTTGGGTAACGTGATAAATGCATGGATTCATTCCCTTGTTGTCTGCAAATCCGTGTTCAACCGCTATGGTCTGAACACCGCTGTTTAAGAATTCGTATTTCAATCTGATGCGTTCATCGTAAACGTGAAATCCCAACACTCACCAATGCCGATTGTATTGCGACCGGTTACTTTTTGGCATAACCTGATATCCAGTGACCTCAGGATGCTGGATTCTAAGCCTCACATTCTGTTTCAGTTCAAGGAGAAGAACGCCATGGAATTAAAATGGCTGGAAGATTTTATCGCCCTCAACGAGCAAGGCAGCTTTTCAAAAGCCGCGCAGTCGCGTTTCGTCACCCAACCCGCATTTAGCCGAAGAATTCGCGCTCTGGAAAACTGGCTCGGTGTCGATTTAGTGGATCGCGAGCGATACCCAACCACGTTAACCAAAGAGGGGGAAGATTTTGTTTCTATCGCACAAAATTGGCTCACTCAGGTATACGTGACGCAGTCCCAACTTCAGCAGCAACAAAAGAGCGCCCAGCAAATAACACTCTCAGTTCAGCACTCGCTAGCGGTCACGTACTTACCCAAATTCCTAGCGCCACTCAACGAGATAAACCCGCATACGACCGTGAAAGTGAACACGGGCGATCTGCATGACTGCTTTGACGAGTTAATGTCTGGGCGAGCCGATTTCATGCTGAGTTATTACTCCCATCATGGCTTTCCCAATACACAAAATCCGAATCTGGTGTATTTAGAATTGGGGGAAGATTCGCTCGTTCCTGTCTCATTGGTGAACGAGCAAGGGAAGCAGCTTCATTCCATTAATGGTATTCATCCACTCAAACTCATTAACTACCCTGCAGACGCGTTTACCGGAAGAATCGTTCAATCGGATTGTCTTCCTCAAATCCAATCAAAAGTTCGCACACAAACCGTGTTAGAAAATGCCTTAGTGGAAAGCGTAAAAGCTTTGGTTTTGGCTGGGCATGGCGTAGCTTGGGTACCACATTCCATCATAGAGAAAGAGCTTGTAGAGCAACGCCTTAAATTGGTGACGGGTCTTCCTTCGGCCAAAATGAAAATCCGAGTGTATTGTTTAAACCCAGAGCGAACACCGGAAATGAGCAACTTATGGCGACACCTCAGCTCTAAGTAATCGGCGTGCTTTTTAATAGCGGAACACAGTATGCCACTACACCAGCAATTCCTCAGACATCTCTTTGGAGAGTTCCAATACCATTTGCTCGTGCTTGGATCGTGCTTCATGGTGGTAATACAAGCGAACATCGAATTCTATGTCCCATTCTTCCCCAGCGGCGCGACACAACCGACCTTCAGCTAGGTCATTCTCTATGGCGGATTTAGGAAGCCACGCCAAACCAAGGCGCTCCATCACCATCGATTTCAGGTTGTGGGCGAAGGGGTTTTCGTACCGGCGCGACAAATAATAGTCCAAACCGCTTTTCTTTAAGACTTGGTCAATCGATTTCCCAAACATCGACTCATGGGTATACGCGATAAAGGGGACGGGATCATCTGGCTGACCTGGGAAAGAAAAGAGCGGCTGATTGGGAATGTGAGAAGGCACAGAAACCAGTATCAGCACTTCTTTACCTACGGTGGTATACGAAAATCGATTGCCATCAATGGGGACACCCACCAATTCATTAGCGCAACAAAACATGTAATCAACTTTACCTTGGCTGAAAAGTTCGATGCAGTTGGGGAGCTTGTCTGATGTTAACCGTACATAGACTGAACCTAATCGCCTTTCTAGCCGTTTTGCCCACGTTAGGAATAGCGTTTGAGCAATCGAGTTTTGTGCCGCAACGGCAATTTCTTTTTCTTCTGTGTTGCCCATAACACTGAGCGCTTCACGTGCATTATAGAGTTTCCTCAATATTGCCTCCGCTTCCGAGACAAATAGCGCACCTTGAGGTGTCAGCTCAAACGACTTGCACTCTCGGTTGATCAGCTCCGCGCCTAGCCAGTCCTCCAGCGCCTTAATCCGACGGCTAAATGCCGATTGTGTCACCCGTCGCTCTAATGCCGCAGCCGTAAAATTCTGCAAATGAGCCAAACACACGAAATCTTTTAATAACTTAAAATGCACACCTACCTCCTTGCATGGTTCACTCCGTGTGAATACGCGCGTTCGTTACTGATTGTTTTGTCACCAACGAAGTTTGTCAACCAACCAAACGTAAACTTACGCCGATATCCATTCATTTCACTTCTCGTTTTTAATAATTTTTTCAATTTTAAGCACGAGCGATATACCGCGGTATTTAGCTTCAACAATTTTGGAATAGCAGCAGTCCAAAATAGCATTAGCTAATTTTCTAATCTGTGAAGATACTTTTTGTCGAGCTCAAAAACTTTAATTCGCCTTGTCGTTAAGAAAAAGTCGCGAAGAAAAATTCTGAAAGGACATCAAGGAAAGGAGATTCCAATGAAAGTCAGAAAGACCATCTGTACCCTTTTAGCAAGCTCTGTTGCTCTTGCACTCCCAATCACGGCAGTGCAGGCAAAAGAAATCATTCGGCTCTCTACCTATGTAAATGAAGCCGATATCCGATATGAAGGTTTCCAAAAACTCGCTCAGCTCGCCAGTGAGAAGTCGAACGGAGATTTGGATGTTCAAATTTTCCCTTCTTCTACACTCCACGGATGGAGTGAAGGGGTCGATGCCGTTCAAGGTGGTGTATCGGATATCAGCTGGATACCTGCCGACAAACGATTGAGCTGCTACCGAGTGACCTCTCTGTACCCTGCAGAAATCAATTTAGAACATCAAATTGAATTGGACGGAAAATACGCCGATCTTGTGAAAGCTGAATCGGCGAAAGTCGGGTTGATGCCTTTGTTCAACTCGAATTACTCCTACGACCAAGAGTGGTGGTTTGAAACCCCTGTTTCTCAATTGGATAAGCTGGATGGAAAACTGGTTCGTTCGATTGGGCCTTTAGTCAGTAGCATGATCGAATCTTGGGGCGGAAAACCCGTTTTCGTTGCGCCGAAAGAGGTATTCCAATCGGCAGAGCGTGGTGTAGTCGATGGCATCAATATGGGGGTTGCGACTTACAGTTCTTGGAAGTTGTGGAATGTCATGCCCCACATGCTCAATACCAACCTGTTCTATGCCAACATCATTTACATGATCAACAAAGACAAGTTTGATTCACTTTCTCCAGCGAACCAAAAAGCCTTAAAAGAGGCGGCACGTGAAGCTGAAGAGTGGTTGAAACCTCGTTACGAAGATTGGGTGGATCAACGTGTCGGCAATGCTGTGATGAAAGGGGGTGGTACGGCGGTTACTATCCCACAAGAAGATCGCCTAAGAATCATCAAGAATGCTCAGAACTCTTGGAATAGTGAAGTCGATAAGGCTTGTGGTAAAGAGTTGGCAGACGAGTATCGCGCGTTACTGGCTGCTCACAAAGACTGATTTCATCACCTTGCATCCCTATTTTCTCAATCATGACGGTTTCTATTTCATGAAAAGTGGGGATGCAATCTAACGACGTGAGAATCATGAACAGTCGATATCTGGTATCCATCAGATTCGTTGTTCACTGAATCTCTTTCATTGAGGGCATTTTATGCGCACAGCTATTGCTCAGTATTTGGAGCGAATTGCAAAACTGCTCATCTATTTAGGTGGGTTCGTTGTTCTCATCCAAGCGCTTTGGATTTCTTATGGGGTGTTTATGCGTTATGTCATGAACTCCCCAGATGGCATGGTGACAGAAGCCACCGCACTCATGCTGGTACCCGTTGCCTTTTTTGGTTTAGCGTACGCACTAAGCCAAGACGCTTACCCAAAAGTCACTTTGTTCCGCGATAAATTGCCAACACGTGTTCAAGGGTATCTCGATCGCTTAAACCTGGTCATCATGACGTTAACGGGTCTGTTTTTCAGTGTTGCTGCTTGTAAAGCAACCTTTAAAACATTTCACTCCGGTGCTGCATCAGAAATCCTTCTTTGGCCCCGGTTTTACTTCTGGATACCCGTATCCATTGCATTGGTTGTTTTCACGCTATTGGCGTTAGTCCAATTACTGAATTATCAACACCCCAGCACGCTTGAAGACAAGGAGATACCATAATGGAATGGTATATGGTTGGAATCGGGCTACTGGTTCTTCTGATCTTTTTTATTGCAATCGGTCTGCCTATTCCCTTTGCACTTGCGGCGGCATCTTTGCCCTTTCTTTTAGGTATTCAATCGTTTTCTACCTCTCTCATTACAGCGGAACTCAAGCTGTGGGGGGTATGGGTCGACTACATTTTGCTTGCTGTCCCTTTGTTTGTGTTGCTAGGCGAGCTGATTGGGCGCTCTGCAATCGGACCTAATTTATATTGGTTTATGCACAGTCGTGTCCCGTTTAAAGGCTCTGCCGCGTACGGCAGTATCGGTGCATGTGCAGGGTTTGGAGCGGTATGTGGTTCAAGCATGGTTGGTTCACTTACCATTGGGGGAGTGGCACTGCCAGAAATGCTCAAATTAGGATACAACAAGCGTCTTTCCAGTGGTGTATTGGCCGCAGGTGGCACATTGAGTGTTCTGATTCCACCAAGTTTGATTTTGCTGTTTTATGGCATCGTTACCGACCAATCCATTGGCGAACTGTTCATCGCAGGTGTCATACCTGGGGTGATATTGGTGTCGTTCTTCGCACTGGTCGTCACGGTGTGGGGCTGGCTAAGCCCAAAAGATATTCCAAATCGAGATGATAGCCAACCAATCCCTTGGGGGCTCGCTCTCAGCGCGATTCTTCCGGTGATCATTATTGGTCTTATCATCACAGTTTCCATTTACACAGGGATAGCCACCCCAACCGAAGCGGCCGGCGTCTCTTGCATTGCTACCATCATTCTTGCGTTTTCCGTAGGAGGGTTACGTTGGGACGGCTTTTTAGCGGCATTGCGATCCACGATGCAAACCATGGGTTACCTTGGGCTGCTGCTGTCAGCGGGTGTGTTATTTGGGTTTGTGATGTCTTACTACCGCGTGCCTCAACAGTTCACGGAAGTATTTAAAGCGATGGAGCTTTCCCCTTATGTGGTCCTCGCTGCCATCATTGTTTTCTATGTGATTCTGGGGATGTTTTTGGAACCTGTGTCCATGACATTTATCACTCTACCTACCTTGTACCCGTTGGTTTCTGCCGCTGGTTTTGACCTTATTTGGTTTGGTGTGATTTATACCATCACAATGGAAGTCGCTGTTTTAACGCCTCCCGTAGGTTTGAACCTTTATGTGATTCAAGCGCTTGCTCGAAAAGAAGTCACCATTGGTGATGTCATTATTGGTTGCCTGCCATTTATTGCCTGCTTAGTAACATTAATTGGCTTACTCGTTATGTTCCCAGACATTGCTCTGTGGCTACCTGAAGTCATGGAATAGGAGGTTACATGGGCTGTATTAGAGTAGGACAAGGGCAAACCTTGGTGCTGGTGCATGGCTTTTTAAGTGGGCTGCATTATTGGGATAAGCAGATAGAAAAACTGAGCACGCATTTTGATGTTATTGCGATGGATTTACCGGGCTATGGTGGTGAAGTCGCCAAAACGGGGCACAACAGTATTTCTGACTTTGCGCTATCGGTATTGAAAAAGCTTGATGACATGGGCATCCAAAATTTCCACTTAATAGGACACTCTATGGGTGGAATGATTGCGCAAGAAATTGCGCTCAGTGCCCCTCAGCGAGTCACACGTTTGGTGCTTTATGGTACGGGGCCAATGGGGGATCTGCCCGGTCGATTCGAATCACTCAGCCAGAGCATGGAGAAAGTTCAGCTGTTTGGTACTTCCGATGCCAAGTCTTACACAGTAGAAAGTTGGTTTCAAAAAGGCAAAGGCGACCCTAATTTCCTGCCTGGATTGGAGTTAGCGAAAGGCGTTTCGCTCCAAACTTACATCAATGGATTAGAAGCCATGGCGAATTGGAGCGCTGTTGATCGCTTAGGTCAAATTTTGGCGAAAACATTGGTTATTTGGGGGGATAAAGACAAAAGCTATATTTGGAACCAACCATACCTGCTGTGGCAAGAGATTAAGGATTCCAGCCTTGCGGTCATTCCCGACTGTTCACACAACGTGCACTTGGAAAAAGACTATTTGTTTAACACCATTGTGTTTGATTTTCTCACCGCAAGACCAACTTAGCCTAATCACCTAGCTAAACCGAAACAAGCTCATAGACGTTAGCGCTATGAGCTTGTTCGAGTGCCGCAACACTTATTGTGTGTGGTACATCATTTCAAATTCAATATCCGACTCACCGACAATTGAAAACCCAATTCTCTCATACAACACTTTTGCAGGGTTGTTCTTTAACACGCTTAATACGACCGACAATCCATCTTCTTCTGCCTGTTTAATTAAGCGGGTGATCACTGTCCGGCCAATTCCACAACCTTGAAATTTTGGGCTAACTTGGATTTGCATTAAATACCAACGTTGATGCTCCATTTGCAGTGCCGCCTTAAAGAGACCTACAGAAACACCATTGACCAAAACAATCTTCGCATGGTCAAACTGATATTCGATACGAGTAATGTGGTCTGCTTCCGTCGCTGGCGCTCCGATTTCTTTTAGATATGTTTCCATCGTAGAACGTCGCAGGGAATACAGAAAATCCATGTCTTGTAGAGTGGCTTTGCGAAGTGTTATTTCCAAATCATTTTCTCCTCACCTATTGTGGTGTGCTCCAAGTATGATGCGCAACCAAGGTTTAGGTCTAAGGCTTGATTGCCTCTGTAATCATCAATGCACTTTTTTGAGGCGACACTGACGTTGTGTCGATAACCAGATCGTATTTCACTCCACGATGCACTCGCTGCATCTGCTCTAGTGCAGACCCGAATTTTCGGTCGCCGCGAGCCAATTCTCTCTGCTCTAAAACCGCTTCACTGCATTTGATTCCGACATAAAAGCAGTGGTGTTCTTCCAATAAATTCCGCCATATTTCAATCTCTTGGTTTCCATCCGCCACCTCATCCACAATCACCTTTAACCCACTCTCCACTAGGTGCTTAACCGTTGTTCTGTATGCATCGTTCACCTGTGAACCATATGCTCCTTTCCGGACTCGGTAAATTGGCTCGCCACTGGTCTTTTGCGTTTCCCAGTAAAAGCCTTCTGCGGTTTCGGTGGCATCACTGAGTTTATTGGTCTTTTCTGGCATCATAGAGATGAACGTGTCAATGCCCATGATTAGATATGGCGCATCTAACATTTCTTGCAAAGCCTTTGCGAGGCTGCTTTTCCCGCTGCTACTCGGTCCATTCAGTAAGATGACATCCATTCTCTAATCTCTTCCAATTTACAATGTAAATGATAAGAAACGGTTCAATGCAAGACCGACCACTTCAGGGAATTCTTGGTGTGTTGCGTGGGCAGAAAAAGGCACATTCATAAACTCTGCGTCTGGCAATTGATTAACAGCTAAGAGTGCCTCGTTCGCTGACAATAGAAAATCATTATTACCGCGTATAACCAATGATGGGCAACCAATGCGCTGAATTGACTCGTTTGGGTACCCCGTCGATGTTTTATCTAACCATACCGCTTTTACTTTTTCTATTAGTGCACCGAAATCTGGGCTTGGGTTGATTTCTTGATATCTCGCAACATCTTTGGGAAATTGCTCTCGCCACATCTTCTCCGAAACCGAGCCCAATATTTCTTCCGATGAATCGTTTTTTGGTAACCGCCAATGCGAGCCTAACGTTACTATTTGCTCCACTAATTCCGGCTGACTAGCGGCAAGGCGATACGCTACTGTTCCACCGTCGCTGAATCCAAAAACAGAATAGTTCGATATGTTCAGTGATCTCAGCAACTGTTCTACGTCTTGTTGGTAACGCTCATAACTTAATGCCACCTCCCCTAGCGTGGATTGACCGTGCCCACGTAAATCGACCAATATCACTTTGTAGTCTTCGGGAACATAGTCCAGCAGTGGCATCAAGTCGTACATGCACCCTAACCCGCCATGAATCATCAGCAAGGGTTTGCCATTGGGATTGCCACTGACTTCGTAGTAAATATTTGCATTATCTATCTCGATAATCCCTTCTCTCTGGTACATAAAAGCCTCTGATTCTATTGGAATATCGATATCCTATTCGACTTATGTGTCAGATTTTGTCAGCAAGTACTTATGTTTAGAGGCACCACGAAGAAAATTTGATTTTCGGGTTTATCTGAAGGTATCGTCATTAAATGCAATTAAACTCATAATAATCACACAAAAACAAACGCTAGGAATTGAGTATGACAACGTCAGCAAGGGTTATAGATAAAAATACGTGGGGGCGAGCCCCGCATTATGATCATTTCAACCAAAGGGATTTTCCCTATGTTGGGTTTTGTGCAGAGGTAGAACTTACCAACTCATTTTACTATGCCAAAACACACTCGATTTCGATCTTCAATTTGGTTTCTTACGCGGTATTGGCAGCGGCTAATGACATTAGGGAGTTTAGATTGAGGGCACATGGTGACGAAATAGTAGAATACGAGTCTTTGCGGTTTGGATTTATCGCAATGACAAAAGAACCGCCGCTTTTTAGCTTTGGGGAGGTCGAAAAAGGCGAATCTTTTAACGAGTTTAATGATTTGATCGAATCCGAGAAATCTCGAATTTCACAAGAAATCATGTTGGAAACCAAACTGGAAAGTGATGATGTTATCTACACATCGTGCTTGCCTTGGTTGCGGTTTACCTCCTTTGTTCACCCAGTCAATTTAAATATTCCTTCGACCATTCCTCTGATTTCATGGGGGAAGATTATCGATAAGGATGGTTACGTCGATATGCCTGTGTCAGTACAAGCGAACCACGCCCTGATGGACGGTTGGCATATTTCCATGTACTACAAAAAACTGCAGCAATACTTAGCCGAGCCAGAAAAGCTGCTGGAAGAAATGCTTTAATCCTTAGGCTAGATCGAAAAATGGGAGCCCAGCGCTCCCATATGTATACCCAAAACAAAACTTACTCGTTCACGATTTCCCACTGGTACCATTTTTCGTCTGCAAGCGCGAGCATTGGCAAATCTTCATAGGTATCGCCATACGCGTATATTTTATCGAACTCTTCCAGCGCGACTGTGCGTTTTAGCAATGTGACTTTGTTTTCTTTACTGCAGTCTCCTTGACTGTATCGCCCAGTATAGCGACTATTTTTGACTTCTAGTTCGCTACACACAAGTGAGATGCCATAGGATTGGCACCAAACCTTTAAGTACACATCGAGCGATGCCGAAACCATGACTATTTTGTCTCCTTGCGCTTGGTGCCAACGGAGTTTTTCTGCTGCTTCCGGTCGGATTATCGTGGTTAGATAGTCTTTCGCATACTGGTTGGCGATTAGCGTGACATCCTTTTCTTTTCGATGCCAAAAAGCCACTTTAGACAAAATAGGGCGCGTTTTAGAGGCTTGCAGCCATCCAAGCTTATAAAGAAATATAATCGGCCATACCAGCAGTAAGCCGATCCCCATTCTGACCTTGGGCGTAGAATAAAAAATAAATTTTGTGTAGGTGTCTTCGCTGGTGATGGTGCCATCAAAATCAAACAGTGCTAGATTCATTCGCCGTTGTCCGGTTTAAGTCGCATTTCACAAGGCAGTGGCTCCACAGTGGAGAGATAGGTCATCAAGGTTGCAACGATCATTTTTGTCTCTTTCGCGGCTGTCTCATCTAGCCAGATGTAGTCTGCGTTGTTCAAACCGCCAGTCCAATGCCCTAAAGTGTATTCCGAGATGATTTTACTGTTCAGTGATATCGTGCCTGATGAAATGCTAAATGTATTTCCAGCATCATCTGTCAGCTTCATTGCATTCAACATCCATCGCTTATTATTGAATGTTAATACACCGATATTGGGATCGTGAGTGACCTTGATGCTTTCATACTCAGGTTTTTCATCGTAGGGCGGACGATACCCTTTCACAATGCAGTATTGCTTGTACTCCAATGCTGCCGACGTATTGTTTGGACCAAATTGCTTAATACTGACCGTGCGGGCATCATCTTCTTCCAAATACGGGCCGCTAAAATACACGTCTCTCTGCCCTGTTATTTTGCCTTTACTGACGTCACTGGAGTATTCGCCAAAATGAATATTCTTTCCTGGCATCCACCCTTCTCGCCCCTTCACTTCAAAGCGTTGGCTGTTTTTCAGAAAGGTGGGCTCCGCCTCTGTTGGCGTCATAAATACACAGCCTGAAAGCAACCCCGTCGTAGCCAAAACAATGAAAAACTTTTGCACTATGTCACCTCGCCTAAATTTATACCCAAGTCACTTCTACCGATAGTGAATCCAAATGAAACATATCACATATTTGAATTCAAACGTCCTCAAGATGTTGGATTCATTTGACTTAGTGCGACGAGCGTCGTGAACGCCATATTTTCAGGTGAAATCAGGTTTAAGCACAGTGCTCAATGCAGATCAAATTGATGTCCACTTTGCTTAATGGAGCCTGGGTAAGTCCACAGAGATGAGAGCCATCAGAAAGGGGGTGGTTATGGGTACAGCTAGCGCAAACGCCAAATGTGCGGAAGTGGTTCTGTTTTTGAATTGACGACAGGAGCAATTGCAGTTGCTCCTGTAAGAGGTCTGGGCGCAAATCTGAAACCGAATCGCCATCGGTCGCCAATGCACGCGTTAGGGCTTGGGAAGGAAAACAACCATCAACCAGATCTCGCCCTTTTTGGGATACCACTAAATGTGTAACTCTTTTGTCATCTGCGTCGGCAAGCTTCTCTATATAGCCCTTGTTTTCCAATACCTTAAGGCTTTGAGATACGGTTCCTTTCGTCAACCCTAAATACTCCGTCACCGCTTTGGGTGTATCGGAAAATCGATTACAAATAGCCAAATAGTGGAGTGCATCTAGCTGGACGGGCTGCAACCCATGCTCGGTTAAACCAGCACGGGTTTCATTTCTAACAAGGTTGCCGATTCGATCAAGCAACTGATGAACAAGATAAGTATTCATACCTAAATAGTATCGACTCAAAACCTTATTGACAAGTTTATTTATTTACTGTTAGATCTATTGGTATCGAGTCGATACCAAATAAACACTATAACCCACGAACCTAAACCAAAGATCTAAACCAAAGGCCTAAACCAAAAGTAGCTATATCGAAGGAAGTAGCATGAGCAAATTAAACTTAGTCAAAAAGACGTCGTCAATACTGATTGCATCTGCATTGCTGGTCACCTCCGCCCATACGGTTGCCCATTCAAAACATACGGGTGGGATCCAATCGGGCACCAGTGATTCCGTACTCTCTGCATTTGACATTATCCACACCAAAATCACGACGGAGGGCAACACGGCAACATTTCATATTGCCGTATCCGACAAAGCGGGGAGCGTTAAACCAACCCCAACAGGAAAGCTAGCAGGGAGCGACGTTTTTTCTTACGTTTGGCCGACCACCATGAACAGTGGGCAAATCGGGTTTAAAGATGATGCAGGAATTTTGGCTTTCGCGGTTACATCCCACCCCGATTTTGACGATACCCCGCTTTACGATGAAAACGGCGATGGCGACAAAGCAAACGACGGGGACGTTTGGCACAGTCACTGGGTGGTGTTGCAGCCTAATGAACAATGTGGACCTGGGGCTCTCGGAGTCGTTGATATTCCAGAGGGAAGTAAGCCCAAGGTACCAGACACATGGCCAGGCTTGCCGTTACTGATTGATAGCCCCGATTACACCCCTAACTTTGACGGCAATACTCTGAACGTGAAGGTTCAATTCGATGATATCGATACCGTCAAATTGGCCAAATTTGATGGGGTTACGTCAGGTTTGAGAGTTAATGCAAGCGCGCATTCACCGCTTCTTTGCATTGTTGATGTGTTTGATGTCGCCTCTGGTGATCTAAGCCTGCCGGGCATCGTTATACCCAAGTAACCGCTAGATGCTTTGTTCAGCGAGAATTAACTGGCTTTCAGGCAAGGCATCGATATGAAGATCTAGTCATTCTAAATCAAGAATTGATAACGCAGTATGAAAGCCAGTTAAACTCGCCCTTGGGAGCCCATATTCTGTTCCATTTCATCGTCAAAGAACTTGGAAAGGACTCGTCATTCCACTGCGTTCTTATCCTTGAACTGGAACAGAATATGAGGCTCTGAATCCTGCATCTAGAGGTTACTTGGGCATACTAAATAAGGAAAAACAATGAAATCATTACCACTAGCACCTGAACTAAAAACGGCGGGCTGGCTTAATTCTGATATCCCGATTGAGCTGAGAGATTTGCGAGGAAAAGTAGTTGTACTGCATACATTCCAAATGCTTTGCCCTGGATGTGTCAGCCACGGCTTGCCTCAGGCTTCTAAAATCCATCAGTTTTTTAAAGATGATGATGTACAAGTGATTGGACTACATACCGTATTTGAGCATCATCAAGGTATGCAGTTAGAGTCGCTAAAAGCCTTCGTCCACGAATATCGGTTAACGTTTCCGATCGGAATTGATGCGCCTTCTGGCGGTGATATCCCGCTCACAATGGCAGAGTACGGATTACCCGGCACACCTACATTGGTGTTGATCGATAAATCGGGTCAGATCCGATTTACGCATCATGGGATCATTGAAGATATGATGGTTGGGAAAATGATCACTTCATTGCTGCATGAACAGTACATAGACGCGGATCATTCATTGTCTGGAGATAAAAACAAAGGCTTGAGTTGCGACGAAGAAAAATGCTCAACAAACTAGTCGATATGATGCAGTAGTCCACATGAGTCATCCGATCCAAACCTTTAGGCGTGGTGCTTCCACTTTCCTTCCACGCCTCTTTTTATACTGCTATTCGTCAGGTTGCGCTTTATACCCAAGTGACCTCAAGGTGCAGGATTCAGAGCCTCATATTCTGCTTCAATTCAAGGAAAAGAACGCAGTGAAATGACGAGTCCTTTTCAAGTTCTTTGACGAAGAAATGGAGCAGAATATAGGCTCCCAAAGGCGAGTTTAACTGGCTTTCATACTGCGTTATCAATTCTTGATTTAGAACCACTAGATCTTCAAATCGATGCCTTGCCTGAAAGCCAGTTAACTCTCGCTGAACCTAGCATCTTGAGGTTACTTGGGTATATCTAGTCTTCTTCTCGTTTTTTCAGCTCGTTTTGGTACCAAGTTTCATTGATAAACCAACTCAGAGCACCGAAAACAAAGCCGCCACCTAAGCCAATCCCAGCCGCTTGCGACAAACTCACCAAGGCCGAAACATCGTGCTTCGATAATGCTGGTATTGAGTACGCTGCTAGTAAGGCAATGAAACCCGAGAAAATGGTCCAATTGAAAATGTACCGAACTTTTCCTGCTTCACGCTTTAGTTTCCAACGCTTAAATTTGTGCTCCAATGCATTCATCGCCATCTCCCACTTTTTTATAGTCTGTTGATCTCATTATTGTGGGATTATACCCAAGTAAAAGCAGGTTTTCAGGCTAGGCAATGCTGGATGTATTTTGCCAGCTGTTCAGGGTTTTCTAATGGCAGCATATGACCACTTCCTGAGATTCTGGTGACCGAGATATTCGACGCCAGAAATGTCGCTTCGTTATACCAGCTTAAGTCGACAAGTATGTCTTTCTCGCTGCAAAAAATGAACGTGTTGCAGGGGGCGCAAGCAAGTTCTTGATACAAATCTTTCCGGTGAGTCGTATGGTGGTACTGACTTAAAAAGGTGTCGATACCCGACTCGCGATCCATTTCCTGTATTTGCTCAATAAGCGAATCAGTCCGCTTACTTTCATCCAATAGAGCGGCGACTTTCGTGCGGCTAATACCTGAATACCCTTTTGCTTTAACGTACTGAAGTACATGGTTTCTTTGTTTTACCTCAGCGGATGGCAATTCGGTTAAACCATTCGATATAACAATAAGATTAGAGACGCGATCTGGGTATTGATGGGTGAAATGCCCTGCACTGTAGCCACCCAATGAAAAACCGATGAGGTTAAGTTCGTCGCCTTTTAAGGTTTCACTATAATACTCGGTAATTTCATCAAAGCTTTTGTCATTGGGAATTGGCAAATGAACTAGGTCAAAGTCATCGACTAGGTAGTTCGATAACTCAGACCATAGTTTTTCATTGCACATCGTGCCAGGGATTAGATAGAGAGTTTTACGCATGAACTTAACGTATCAGGTCACTGAGATAATGTCTCTGAACTTTATAATATCTCTGAATTTTATACGCTCAAAAAGTAACTGTAGTAGGCCGTATCTCGTTCATACCCTAAAGATTCATATAGCTTCTGCGCTGTGAGATTATCGTGTGCGGTTTCAAGTGCTAGCCCTTTGCCATTGGTACTGATTGCTAGCTCTTTTGCAGCGTTCATTAGAGCTTTACCTGCGCCTTGACCTCTCGCATCCCCTGTAACAAACAGATCATTTAAAATCCAAGAGCGCTGCGCAGAAACTGATGAAAAGGTCGGGTAAAGCTGCGTAAATCCGATACCTTCACCTTGTTCATTCAATGCAAGAAAGACGAAAGATTCGTTGTTTTCAAGCCTCTCTTGAATAAACGCCGTCGCGATACCGATATCACTTTCATGACCATAAAAGACTCGATATTGGTTAAATAGGTCCGCTACCATAGCGACATTTTCTGCATTTGCTTTAATTATATCCATATAAAAATCCGTTCTTTAATTAAGCCAATTATTCCGACATTGTCGTGTTCAGAGTGTATGAAAACAACTCGTTGATTACAAAAACTTTATTTATCTAACACTACAATCGTATTCGCTAATTTATCCCCTATTCTTTGTCTACCTTTACCCAATATAAAGAGAGCGTCGATAGTGCCAATTATGGGCGATAAAATATTGCGTAGAAATGCGCGCCACACAGTACAGCTTTTACCCGTAGATTTGTTGATGGTCGACATACCCAATACCAATTTTCCGATGCTTTTACCCCGTGGCAGGGCATCCGAGAATATAAAATAGGTGGCGGCAGCAGCGATAGAAGTCAGAACTTCAACATCGCTTCCAACTTGCAAATAGTCCGTTACGGCCATTACTGTGAGAAAAATCGCCCAAGAAATAGCACCGTCTATTATTTGCCCAACATATCGCCTACCGGGGCTCGCTAGAATACGCGTATCTTCCGTATCCTCTCCCCGCTTTCCCTGTCGAATTTGTTCTGGATTGGCATCCGCCATCTCTACAGCTTTTACATCACCGACTGTCGGTTCGATTTTCATTTAACCGTATCCATTTACTCTATTAAAAATAAAACGTGAACGAAAAAATCTAGCGGTTTCATTAGTGAAATGAAACGGCTGAGCGAAGGTTCTATTAGATGTGCCCCGCAATTTCGTTCAATACTTCAGTCAGTAATCTCGATACGTTTGTCTTTCCACGTCACTCAAGGAAATACAGAATGGAGTCTTTAGTCTTGTCTATGATTGTCTTCGCGTTTGCTGGCGCGGCGACACCTGGTCCGGTGAATATTATTGCTGCGGCATCTGGCGCTCAATACGGCTTACGCAAGGCTTCGGTTTATGTCGTTGGCGCATCTGTTTCTTACGCAATTGTTGTGCTGCTCAGTGGGCTAACGATTGGTTCACTTTTACTAACCCTACCTGCATTTACTTTCTACCTTAAATTGGTCGGGTCGGCTTTCTTGATCTATTTAGCGTATAAAATTGCTACCGCTTCCCCTGAACCGCTGAAGGCGACGAATATCGGGCAGCATGCGCCAGGGTTTGGCAAGGGTGCATTGACTCAAGTATTGAACCCTAAAGCATGGCTTTACGCCTCGTCTGGCGTGTCTTTGTTTGTTGCTGGCAGCAGTACCGAAGACTTGCATTTACCGCTATTCGTCACTATCTCTTTAGTAGTTTGCCTTTTTGGTGTCGGTATTTGGGCATGTTTTGGGCAAGCAATCGGTCAATGGCTCAATAGCGCTCAGCGTCAAAGAGCATTCAATTGGACAATGGGTTTGCTATTAACGGCAACGGTGATAGGGATGTGGTGGAGTTAAAACATGAAGCAAGATGATTCAGTATTTTTGACCCAATCTCAAAGCCTACCATTTGTCGAAATGCGCACAGCGTCTGATTCATTCGCATGCTATCAAGCTCACTCCCACGATGAGTTTTCTTTTGGTGTTATCGATGGTGAATGTGCAAGCTATCGCAACCTGAATCACACCCATCAGGTGCATCAAGGTCACACCGTGACGATTAACCCCGGAGACATGCATTCTTGCAACCCAGACAAAACGCAGTGGTCTTATAGAATGCTATTTGTCGATACCCAATGGATTGGCAAATTACAGCAAGAGTGGACCAAAAAAAGCGGTGTGGATTACCAACCTTTCTTCCATCAATACGAACAACGCTCAGATTTGTATTGGTTATTTCATCAACTCTATCAATCACTTTTATCAGAGAAAAACGCGTTGGTGACTGAATCGCTAATGGTGGAATATTTGGCAAGTATCTTTGAGCACCCTGTTAGCCAAAGCCTCAGTAAGCCCCTGAAAACGGAATCAAAATTGAATCGGGCAGCAGAGATGCTGTGCGATCAATTGGAAGTCAATGTCGCACTGGATAAGCTTGCAAGCGAAGTAGACATGAGTCGATACCAGTTGATTCGAGCATTCAATCGGCGGTATGGCGTTTCTCCTCATGCGTACCAATTAGACCAAAGGATAATCAAAGCAAAATCTCTACTTAAACGTGGGTTATCTTTAGCCGATACCGCCTCTGAAACTGGGTTTTCTGATCAGGCGCATTTTCAACGTCATTTCAAAAAACGCATGGCGATCACCCCTAAGCTTTATCAATCCTTTTTCATTACCTAGCTCGTATACCTTATTGGTCTCAGTTCAGCATTCCGTAACTTTCAAAAGCAAGTCACCGGAATGTTCAAGTAAATCGGTGGTATCGATTGAAGACGCACATAGCCACCGGTCTACTTCGTTAGGCGGGATGAGAAGCGGCATTCGATGGTGATAAAGTCCATAAGCTTTATCGGGTTTGGTCGTCAATGTAACAACATTATTCATGGACTCTAACCCAATCGCAGCCATATAAAGCGGCTCATCTTTTGGTGGTTCGAAAAGGTACTTTTGCTTTAAACCTTCATGTGATACCCATTCATACCAACCACTACAGGGCACTACCACGCGTGACGATTCATAAGCACTCCGGAATGTTGGCTTGGAAGCGACCGTTTCTGCTTGCGCATTAATGATGACTTTTTGGGCCCAATGGGGCTTGATACCCCAGCTAAGGTCGTATTGTTGTAAACCAAATGAGGCTGCGCCTACCACAGCAAGCGTATCCGTTGGCCTGACATCTGAGTTGGGTTGTGTCAAAAATCGAATACCAAGCTGCTCACAAACCTGCTGAGCAAATGGATCGTCCATAACATTAAGTCGGCCACACATCATAATTTCCACTGATTCCTACAGATTCAGTATAGCCTGCGGTTTTTACGTCATACCTATTTGTAAAAATAAAAAAAGCAGATCCGAAGATCTGCCAAACGAGTAGATTATTACGTGCTGTCATCGCGATAGGTACAAAGACTATCGCTCACTCAGCACTACATCATACGATGCATTGAAAAGTCTCAGTTAAGATGCTTGCTTGCCTACGATCATTTGATAATCGGCATCTAACCTGCGCTTTTCTTCTTCGGGTAGAACCGTCCAATGTTGGCCTGTTCTTGCCCCTTCAATTTCGTAAAGCAGCTTAGGCGACACATCCAAATCAAGCCCGAGCTTTACGATTTTGCTCACGATATCTGCAGTAGAGTCTTGTTGAAGTTCCGTCATAGAACCTATGCCAATTCTGCGGAACAACTTAAGATGCAGACGACGAACATTTGGCAACAACCGCAGAGGTTGGTTGGCTCGATGATCACGGTTAGCGGCTTCGATAGACAAATGAACCGCCTCGATAAATGTGACCTCATCAAGCTCAGAGAATAATGAAAAATAATGTGCGGCAATTTTAAAATCGCCCTTCATTTGTGGCTCTGGTTGGCATTCACCGCAACCCATTGCAACCAATTGGCCTTTGAGTTGGTCTCCTGCCCTTAGAAAAACATGTTCATCACGGGCCACCGCGAAAATGACATCGTTACAGAAAATCCCTGTGCCTCCAAACATTGCACGAGAGCTTACGCGTCCAAATCGCTGCGCGATGAGTATGGTTGAATCAACATTTACGTTCATACCCTTTCCCCCTTTTATTACATCCTTGGCGTTATGCCTCAGGAAACGCCAGCACCCTCATACTGGCTTCACAAATGTGTGATGTTTCCTTGCGTTTCAAGCCATTTATAGCTTGGATATCAGTGCCATCGTTTCAGATACGAACATGTGATGGTCACTGTCGACAATCAGTTTGACTGTCATGAGTAATGTAACGGTGATAAAGACTGGGCGAACCACTTTATCGCCGTTATGGATTACGATTTTGCTTCCGACGACTGAACCTAAAATCTGTCCAGCGCCCATTACAAGTCCCAGTGTGTAGTCCACGGAACCTAGCCCTATAAAAAACAGTAAAGAGACCAAGTTACCCATGAGGTTCAGCGGTTTTGTAGCGATGGTTGCTTGCTTGATCGTGACACCTAAAAGGATCACGAAAGCTACCATCCAGATCGAACCAGTACCTGGACCAAAAAAACCGTTATAGAACCCAATCGCTAATCCACAAATCAACATGAATCGACGATTGGAAATCTTGGCTTCAGCCGCTACGTTGTTTTTAATTCTTTTCGATAAAATCGAGTAAAATGTAATGCACACCATTAGAACTGGCAGAAGAAGTTGCAGTACTTCTTTTGAAAACAAACTCACCGAATAAGAGCCTAAAACTGCCCCTATTGCCGTGGTTAAAATGCCAAATCCAAATCCTTTGAGTTTTATCTCTTTATTTAGCCAATAGGTAATTAACGCTGTGGTTTCACCTATAACTGCCTGTAATCTGTTGGTTCCTAATACAACCAGTGGTGGTATACCTGCTAGCATCATACTTGGCACTGTTATTAGCCCACCACCACCAGCAATCGCATCCACGATGCCAGCAATCAATGCAGCGCAAAACAGCCAAATTAAAACACTTTCAGATACACTAAAAAGCGACAGCTCCATTTGTCAAAACTCCGTACAGGGCAAAAAAAAGCCGAGCCTTGTACCATTGACCAAGGCTCGGTAAAACATGGATTTAGGACGTTCTGCGATTCACAATTACACGGTGCATTACACGTAATGAACCATAGTAATCGTTTACCGCATGGTGTTGCACCGACCGGTTGTCCCACATAACAACCGTGCCATTTTCCCACTTAATGCGGGTGGTGAACTCGGGTCTTGCAACATATTCGTAGAGGTACTCTAGTATTGGGGTACTTTCTTCTACTGTCATGTTGGCAAATTTGTGTGTGTGCTCCTTATTAACGTATATAGAGGGATTGCCTGTATCTTCGTTAATCTTTGCTGCTGGGTGGATTGCTTCAAACGATGCGTTCGCTGTAGCAATCTCACTAAAATTGGTTAAATGTGGTGTCTTTTGTTTTGCTGACTGATGCTTATTCGAAATGTACACAGCATCATTGTTCAACAAGAACTCCTTCATCCCACTCGACAATCGGCTGAATGCCGTTTGGCTGTCAGAGAAAACGGTATCACCGCCCACTTCAGGCGTAGCTCGAGCAGTCAAAATGGTAAAATCGGGTGGGCTATCCAAATAAGTGGAATCCACATGCCACATCCCGCTAAAGTTTTCTTGCTGGTGAGGTTCTTTTCGTATTTCTACAATGTTTGGGTGCCCCTCAATACCACTTGAAAATGGGTACTTTTGTACTTCACCTAACTTGTCCGAAAATGCCATCAAATCTTCAGCTGAAATAAATTGATCTCTAAAAACCAATAATTTGTTTTCTAGCATTAGCTCTTTAACAAAGATAAGCCCGTCTTCGTCTAGCTCCGCTAATTTCAGCCCTTCAACTTCTAAGCCCATATGAGGTGCCAATCGCCTGACACGCGTTTCTATCTTAAATTGTGGTGTTGCAACCTTGTCCATGATCGTTAAGTCCGTCTTTTTGTTTAATTATGCGACGCCATTATTAGTATCAATTTTCAACATGTAGTTAAATTAATCATATCTAACTCCAATATTAAGGTTGAACTTAATGCTTACTTCACAGGACCTTGAATTTTTCGATACGATCGCCAACAGCCCTTCATTGGCTGCGGCTGCCAGAACGCTCAACGTTACCCCCCCAAGTATTTCGCAAAGGTTGCAGGCACTGGAAAAAAAATTAAATGTAAAATTAGTTGAAAGAAGCGTTCGTTCCACAACACTCACTGAAGAAGGGGAAAAGCTGGCCAAACGGGGGCGCAAGCTACTTGTAGACATTGAATCATTACAGAATGAAATACTCGCTGATAAACAAGTCATTGAGGGAGAATTGAGGGTATTATCCCCATTAGGATTTGGCATCGATTACATTGCTCCTCTTGTCACAGAGTTTCAAGAACGATACACAAATATTGATATCGACCTGACTCTTTCAGACATACCACGCTGGACAGACCGGCAACATCCGGATGTAATGGTTTACATTGGTGAACTTAAGAACTCTTCACTCAAATGCATACATCTTGCAGAAAATCGACGCCTTTTGCTTGCATCTCCTCAATACTTGAGAAATTCGCCACCTTTGCTCTGTCCGCAAGATTTGCACAAGCATCAATGTATCGCATTGCGAGAAAATGATGAAGATGTGACCATGTGGAAGTTTGAAGCCACCAGCAATCAGCCACTCACTGGGGTAAGAATCCACCCCAAATTATCCAGTAATGTAGGGCAAGTTATTAAAGATTGGGCAGTGGATGGGAAAGGAATCATCCAACGCTCAGAGTGGGATGTGACCAAAGAACTCAAATCCGGTGAGCTGGTTTCACTCTTACCAGACTTCCCTATTCCAAGAGCCGATGTGGTGGCGCTAGTGTCTGATGACAGGCAACAACGTCCATTGAAAGTAAACTTATTCTTAGACTTTATTAAAGCGCGTCTTTCAAACCGACCATGGTTTAACAAAGCATAGGTTTAACAAAGCATAGGTTCAGCAAAGCTTGAGGTTAATTCGCAGGAGAAAGAGCCACTCACATAAAAATTACTCTTGTAAACAATTACTCAAGTAAATAATCACTCAAGTAAGAAAACAATATTCCCCATCACCATGGTGAGCCAAATAGGGGCGTATGGGATATCTTCAGGAGACATTTTTGTAATGTCGTCTCCGAGTATGACTAAATCAGCGGATTTACCGACTTCCAATGTACCCGTTAAATGCTCTATCCCTAAGCTTATCGCTGGGTTTTGAGTGTACGCCTTTATCGCAGCGTCGATATCGGGAAGCCCCTGATTCCCCATCTTCAAGCTATTAGCAATACCTGCTAATGGGCTGATTGGATGGACATTCCAATCACTGCTTAAGCTTACATTCGCCCCTGAACGATATAGCTTGTTCAAAGGCATCAAATCGTGGATGCGTTTCTTTCCAATAAATGGCTTCGCCCAATCGTGGTCTTGCTGTGCAACGTAGTCAGACCCAACCTGCATGTCTGCTGTCACACCCAGCCTCGCAAATCTCGGTATGTCTTTTTTGCTTATCATCTCGACATGCGTCAGCGTGTAGTAAGCGGTTTTGGCTTGATTATCTAGGCTTTCAATAGCATCTAACGATGCTCGGACGGCTTTATCGCCAATCGCGTGGATGTGAGCGCCATAACCAATGCCATTTAACAAATGTAGCCACTCTTCCATCTCGCCTGGTGGAATGTAGTACAACCCATCTTTACTTTTAGGCATGTAAGAAAACAAATACGGTGCTAACGTTTTCGCCGTGCCATTAATCAATATTCCATCACTGTACATTTTCACCTGATCAATGCGTAACCATCCTTGATCATCGTTCCGATAAATACGCTCTAAGTATTTCAGTTGCTTAAGCATGTCATCTTGAGGATAAATCCACGGACGAAGAGATACTCTAGCAGTTAAAGCACCATTGATTTCAGCCTGCTGCCAAACTTCTAGCCAACCTCGCTTCCAATACATCCGGCCATCGCCAATGGTGGTAATACCATGCTGTGCGGTCTCGTTTAACCCATTTATAAGCCCTCTGTAACTGGCTTCAAAAAGATTATCGGAGCTGTTCCAAGCAAGCTCCATGATCACGTCTCCAGCGTTATCCAATAAAATACCGTTGAGCTTACCTGTGCGTTTGTCTTTCAGAATACGACCGCCAGCAGGATGAGGGGTTTTCGCAGTAAAATTGGCAGCAGCAAGAGCAGCAGAATTGACCCACATAGAGTGTGATGTTTGCTCCATGAGAACCACTGGCTTATCTGGAAACACACTATCAAGTACCTCTAACGGAGTGCGTTTGTTCGATTTATGCAAAATATGATCGAGTTGAAAACCGTACCCGATGATCCACTTTTGCTTCTCTCCATATTCTTTGCAATAGCGTAAATAGGGGATTTGTTCTTCAAGAAAAACGTCTGGATCCACATAACAATCGCCGCCCACTTCGGAAGCTGATTCAAAAACGTGGTTATGGTTATCAATAAACCCCGGTAAAACTAACGCACCGTTGGCGTTTATGATTTTGGTTTCAACGTCAATATAATCTTCTACACCGGCTTCACTTCCAAGATAGTCAATTTTTCCTTCTCGGATCGCCATCGCAGAGACACGAAAGCCTTTTCCTGTATAAATATTGGCGTTACGCACAACAGAATCCGCTTTTAAAACGGCAAATGAAGGAAAACAAATAAAAAGTAATGAACACCAAACAGTTAGACGTGCCATTCCACCACTCCAAGTGAGACCTGACTATATATAATAGGTCATTCTAAGATGGCTTCCGCTATGAGAAATAACTAAACGAGATAAGAATCAAATGTAAGATTATTTTTTTTAAAGCTCAAAATAAAATCAATGCGGGGATTTTATGAGCTACTGATCATATAAATTTACTTTTGTAGAATTTTATTTTGTATTCCTCACAATTGTTGTGATTATATTGGGCCCAACAAATTGCTCATATGGAATAAAAATCACATGCCTCAAACCCTTTCAAAATCAGCTCAAGAAGTTCTAGTAGGTGAAAATGAACAGCTTGTTTCTACAACCGACTTAAAGGGCGTTATCACGTATTGTAACCCTGCCTTTTGTAGAGTCGCTGGTTTTGAAGAGAGCGAGCTTTTAGGACAGAACCATAACCTTGTTCGCCACACCGACATGCCAAAAGCGGCGTTTGCTGATATGTGGTCGCACCTAAAGAAGGGTAACGCTTGGCGAGGGATTGTGAAAAATCGAACCAAGAATGGGGGGTTCTACTGGGTAGATGCGTACGTAACCCCTATTTACGAACAAGGCAGAATCGCAGGTTATCAATCGGTCCGAGTGAAACCAAAATCAAAATGGGTTGATGTAGCTTCAAAAGCCTACCAAAAGCTTCTAGAAGCAGAAAAGAACGGACGCAGCTTTGCTTTTGGTTTGCCTACAGCATTCAAATATTCCGCACTTGCTGCAGCATGTGCCGTCCCTATCATTGCGAATATGATGGAAAGTGGCGTGTCGTGGCAACTTATGATGAGCGCATTACCTGCTGCTGTGCTTGCGGTTTTCTTCCGCCAAGAACTCATTGATACCCCTGCGTTTTTGAAAAAGCTGCAATCAGAATACGACAGTGTCAGCCGATTGGTTTATTCTGGTAACCACATTGCGTCTTCTGCAGATTTCCATATCAAGTTGCTACAAGCACGTATTCGCACTGTGTTGGGAAGAATGACCGATTCCGCTGCGCCTCTTCACCAGTTATCCGATGATTTAAGCAATACTGCAATCCGAGCCATGGGTGCCATTCGACAACAAAACACCGACATTCACCACGTTGCCAGCGCGGTGAACGATATGGCTTCTTCGGCTAATCAAGTATTTGAGCATGCATCCCAAACTCAAGTGCTGATCAACGATACTCAATCGCAATGCGACCAAACCCGAGCCAAAATTGATGCGACTGAAAATCAGTTGAATCAACTTGCTGCTAATGCAGAAAAAGCTACGCAAACCACTTATCAATTGAGCGAACAAGCACAAAAAGTTGGCTCAGTGATGTCTGAGATCAGTGGCATTGCCGAACAAACGAACTTGTTGGCACTGAATGCTGCGATAGAAGCGGCGCGAGCAGGAGAACAAGGCCGTGGATTTGCCGTTGTTGCCGACGAAGTTCGTGCGCTTTCATCACGTACCCAAAATGCAACCGAGACTATTCAGGCAAGCTTGGGGCAAATGTTGTCGACCATTTCGACATGGCAAAAAGAAATTGAACGCAGCCGAGACCAGACTGGCGACTGTGTTGTGATTGCTCAGGAGGGCGCGCAAAGCCTACAGCAAATTGAGCAAATGATGACTGAAATTCACGGTTTGATTGACCAAGTATCTAACTCGGCCAACCAACAAACTCAACTGTCTAGTCAAGTCAGCGATCGCGTACATTCAATTGCTCAAACATCTGAGAAAAATTTAGCAGAGACGGATCTGGTTGAGCAAAACAGCCAAGTATTGAAACAAGGTGTCGATAGGCTGTTCCAATTGGCGAAACAGTTCGAGCAGAAATAAAGGCGCTTTCGTTCTATCTCTAACAGGGCACTTTCGCTGACTCAGTAAAGAAAGGGGAGAGCCATTAAATAAATGCCTCTCCCCTTTTAATTTCATTGGCTAAGTTAGATCTTAGGGCTGTTTAGATTTGATCCATACTTCGTCATTTTTTATCTGAACTTGCCACGTTCTTAAACTCTGTTCCGGCATTTCTAAACACGCGCCAGTCTCTAAGCTAAAATGCTGTTTGTACATAGGAGAGGCGACGCACAACTCCTCCCCCTGATTTCCAACAATTCCTCGACTCATTACGTAAGCCCTTGCTATTGGGTCCCAATTCCCGACAGCAAACACGCGGGGCGAATTATCCGGTTTACTTGAACCCACAAACGCTTCGTCCGGCACCAAAAATAGCGCGACCTGATGATCGTCAAACACACTCCCAACGCCTTGATAGGGCGAAAGCTGGTTGATATCGCAAATCTTCTTCCACATCATTTCACCTCTGAATTTTGAATCGGAATTGTACTGGGTATACGTTGCCCTCGAACTCTCTGGTAAGGCAGCGGAACGCTATCACCTTCGTGATTTATGAATGGACGGAATCGGGCACGTTTTTTATCCGACATCACAGCGGTTTTCCATTCACATTGATACGAATCCACCACATGTTGCATCTGCGCTTCTAATTGAGCATTGATTCCCAATGAATCCCCTATCACGACACTTTGCAGGTACTCCACCCCTCCATCAAGATTGTCCATCCATACTGAGGTTCGTTGAAGCTTATCTGCCGTTTGAACGTAGAACATCAGCACACGGTCAATCAAGGTAATCAGCTCGTCTTTCGACAAATCAGAAGCCAGCAAGTCCGCATGGCGAGGACGCATTCCCCCGTTGCCGCAAACATACAAATTCCAACCATTTTCTGTGGCAATCACGCCGATATCTTTGCTCTGCGCTTCCGCACATTCCCGTGTACATCCGGACACCGCCATTTTTAGCTTGTGGGGCGAACGCAAACCTTTGTAGCGATTTTCAAGCTCAATGGCGAAGCCAACGGAATCATCGACGCCATATCGACACCATGTTGAACCAACGCACGATTTCACTGTTCGCAGCGACTTGCCATAGGCATGCCCTGTCTCAAAGCCCGCTTCGATGAGTTGTTCCCATATTTCAGGCAACTGCTCCATCTTGGCACCAAACAAGTCAACGCGTTGCCCACCAGTAATTTTGGTGTAGAGATCGTATTGCTTTGCAACCTGCCCTAAACGGATAAGCTTTTCTGGTGTTATCTCTCCGCCGGGAACGCGAGGCACAACGGAGTAAGAACCGTCTTTTTGCAGGTTAGCCATAAAGGCATCGTTCGAATCTTGCAGCGCTTGGTGTTGTGGCTCCAAAATGTGTTCATTCCATAGAGATGCAAAAATCGACGCCGCTGTCGGCTTACATAGGTCGCACCCAACACCATTACCGTATCGGGTGAGTAAAGTTTCAAAATCGTGGATCGCCTCAACCTGACAGATATGGAACAACTCCTGTCTTGAATACACAAAGTGCTCGCAGATATGGTTGTTTACCTCCATGCCCATCGCAGCCAATTCTGCATCCAACACGGTTTTCACCATGTTGCTGCACCCGCCACAGCCTGTGCCTGCTTTGGTTTCAGATTTCAAGGTATTGAGATCGTGTGCACCAGCTTGAATGGCAACCACCAAATCGCTTTTAGTGACATTATGACAAGAGCAGATAAGCGTGTTATCGCCGATTTCCCCCGATAGGGGTGAAGCATCTAACAGCAACTCCGCTGGATATTCAGGTAGCGGTGACTGATTCAGGTAACACTGAAGCAAAGCATCATAATCAGTATTGTCCCCTACCAATATCGCGCCCAACAATTGCGCCCCAGATGCATCGGTAATCAGCTTCTTGTAAATACCGGTATTAGCATCTTGAAGAATGAGTTCTTGAGCGCCTTCTGTCGTCATCTGCGCATCGCCAATCGAGGCAACATCCACCCCAAGCAGTTTGAGCTTAGTGCTCATATCCGCGCCAGTGAACGTGCTGTCTCCACCCGATAATTGCTCGGCCACCGTCCTTGCCATTTGGTAACCAGGAGCCACCAGCCCGAAGATTTTTTGTTGCCATAAAGCGCATTCCCCAATGGCGTAGACGTTCGGATCGCTCGTAATACAGTGGTCATCAATCACAATGCCACCTCGCTCTCCTACGGCAATCCCAGCCTGCCTTGCTAACGCGTCTTGAGGTCGAATCCCAGCAGAAAAAACGATAACATCGACTTCCAACGGGTCTTTATCTTTCAAATTCATGCGATGAAATGCGCTTTCTCCATCGATAATTTCTTCTGTAGCAGTGCCTGTATGCACCAGTAAACCGAGCGACTCTATTTTGCTTTTCAGCATATTGCCAGCCCCACCATCAAGCTGAACAGGCATCAATCTCGGTGCAAACTCAATCACGTGGGTATCCAACCCAAGTAGCCTTAACGCGTTGGCCGCTTCTAGACCAAGCAACCCACCACCGATCACTGCGCCGGATTTCGCCCCTTTACAGGCTGCTTGAATCTCAGAAAGGTCGTCCAGCGTTCGATAGACAAAACAGTTTTTACGCTCATACCCAGGAATGGGAGGGACAAACGGATAAGATCCCGTTGCAAGAACCAATTTGTCGTACTGAAGAATAACGTTGTCATCGATCACCACTTGCTGATTTTCAGTTTTAATAGACGTAACCTGACGACCAAGAATTAGCTCTACCCCATATTTTTTATACCAGTCCTCACTTCCAAGCTTTAAGTCTTCGTGAGACTTACCAGAAAAGAGAGCAGACAACTGTACTCTGTCGTACGCGATGCAAGTCTCCTCCCCAATCACTGTAATTTGATAGTGTAAGTGAGCGTGTTTTTCTACCAGTGAAGCCACCAATTGATGCCCCACCATTCCGTTCCCAACAATGACCAAACGTTCCATATTGCTCACCTTCCTTATGCGCTTTTGGGAGCTTCTAACGGCTCCTCTTGTTTTTGGGTTGCCAGTACGGTTTGTGGCGGCTTGGCTTGTTTTTCGTACAGAAAACGTAAAACCGATTGGCGATATTTTTGATACTGGACGTTATCCGCCAGCTGGACGCGATTTCGCGGTCTGTCCAGATTTACATCGAGTACTTCACCAATCGTGGCTGCTGGTCCGTTGGTCATCATGACAATTCGATCCGACAACAAAACAGCTTCGTCTACATCGTGCGTTATCATGATCACGGTGGTATCGAGCTCCGCATGAATCGCCATCAGTGCATCTTGCAAGTGGGCTCTGGTTAACGCATCTAATGCGCCAAAGGGTTCATCCATCAGTAGCACTTTTGGCTGCAAAGCAAGTGCTCGCGCAATGCCGACTCGCTGTTTCATGCCACCTGAAATTTCATCGGGCTTTTTGTCACTGGCGTGAGTCATTTGCACTAATTCAAGGTAATGCTGAACCTGATCCCGCACCCATGATTTGTTTTTCTTTATCCCTGTATGGGTTGTGGCTAGATTCTTGGCGGCTAAGTTCTTGGTGGCTAACTGTTTTACCGCCAGTTCCACATTTTGGTAAACCGACAGCCAAGGCAGCAACGAGTGGTTTTGAAACACGACAGCGCGCTCTGGTCCCGGTCCATCGACTTCTCGTCCTTGCAATATCACGCCGCCATCGGTTGGGTCGTGCAACCCAGCAACAAGGTTAAGTACCGTTGACTTTCCGCAGCCAGAGTGACCAATCAGTGAAATGAATTCGCCCTCTTGAATGCGTAAATCCACTTTTTTCAGAGCAACAAATTCGCCTTTGGGAGTGGGGAATCGCATACCTAACTGAGTCAGGTTTAAAAATGTATTTGGCATAATGCTCTCCTAACGCAGTATTTGCTGCTTGTCCCAAGACACTGACTTTTGTAGCACCAGCATTCCTCTATCGAGCAACAGCCCGATGAACCCAATCGTGATCACAGCAACCATGATCCGTCCTAGTGAGGCTGAGCTGCCGTTCTGAAATTCATCCCATACGAACTTTCCTAGCCCCGGGTTTTGCGCCAACATTTCTGCGGCAATCAGCACCATCCACGCAACGCCTAACGAAAGGCGCAAGCCAGTAAAAATCATGGGAATGGCTGAAGGAAGAACAATCGTCCAGATGTGTTTCCACCACGATAGGCGTAACACTCGGCTTACGTTCACCAGATCTTTATCGACGCTCGTTACACCTACAGCTGTGTTGATTAGCGTCGGCCACAAACTGCACAGCGCTACGGTAAGCAAAGAGTTCACAAAGGATTTTGCGACTAAAGGATCGGAGCTAACGTATGTGGCACTCACCACCATGGTGACAATGGGTAACCATGCCAACGGTGAAACTGGCTTAAGTAACTGGATAACTGGGTTGAATGCTTGGTACAAATTGTGATTTAACCCCAATACGATACCCGCAGGAATGGCGATAAATGAGGCGAGAAGAAAGCCACACGCGACGGTGATCAAGCTGGTCGCTATCTGGTCGAAAAAGGTTGGCTTACCGGTATAAGGGCGAATTTTCACTTTGGCATCTGGATCTTTCTCCAGTTTGGCTGCATTGCGCTTTTCTTGACGCTCAACAAACGCCACTTCTTTCTCTCTTTCTGCCCAGTGGTCGGAAACCAAATGACCAAACTGCTGCGCTGTTTGAACGGGTCCCGGCAATGTGCCGAGTGAGGTTTGTACCTGGCGAGCTGACAAATGCCAAAGCATCAAGAATAACAATATCCCAAGCAAAGGAAGCAACAATGCTCTGCTGTGATTGGCGACTTGCGTTTTATTTGGGAATAACGAAAACACGTTGTTTTCCGATATTTTATTCTTAGGCAAGGGTTTCTTAGATAACTGACTGTCCATATTAGATTTCCTCTGCGCCTTTCAGCCCGATATTGAACTTCTTCAAATAAGCATTTGGCTTTTTACCGTCGTACACGATGTTGTCGATAAAATGCGTTTGTGGCTGGCGGTAACCATCTTGTGAACTGAATTCTGGGAAATCTGATTTGCTCACACTCCATCTTTGATGAGGGATTCTGCAGCCTGTTGGTAAATGTCGGGGCGATACACTTGTTTCGCGATATTGGCGTACCAATCGTCAGGCTTTTCTTCAGGAATTTGCCCCCAGCGACGCATTTGCGTGAGGTACCAAATAGCGTCGCTGTAATAGGGGTAGGTCGCGTTATAGCGGAAAAACACGTTGAAGTCTGGTACTGAACGTTTGTCGCCTTTTTCATACTCAAACGTGCCTGTCATACTGTTGGCGATCACATCCGCATCTGCGCCAACGTATTGGCTTTTAGCCAGTATCTTCACCGCTTCTTCACGGTTGGCGTTGTTGTTCTCGTCTAACCAATGGGCCGCTCGAATTAATGCCTTAACTACGCGAATGTGTGTATTCGGGTACTTTTCAGCCCAAGCTTTAGAGACACCAAACACTTTTTCAGGATTGTTTTTCCATATCTCGTAATCGGTGACCACAGGAACGCCTATTCCCTTGATAACCGCTTGCTGATTCCACGGTTCGCCGACGCAGTATCCCATTATGGTTCCCGCTTCCATCGTGGCGGGCATTTGCGGTGGAGGGGTGACACTCAGCAGTACATCAGCGTCTAACTGACCACTGTTGTCTCCTGTTTTCGGTGCGTAATACCCCGGGTGAATCCCCCCAGCCGCTAGCCAGTAGCGTAATTCGTAATTATGGGTAGAAACCGGAAACACCATCCCCATGTTGAATGGCTTCCCTTTGTCGAGGTAACTTTCTACAACAGGTTTTAACGCATCGGCTTTGATTGGGTGGACAGGTTTCCCATCCGCCTGTTTGTTTACGTGGGGCTTCATCTGCTGCCATATATCGTTAGAAACCGTGATGGCGTTGCCATTCAAATCCATACTAAACGCGGTGATCACCTCTGCTTTTGTACCTATGCCAATGGTGGCCCCCAGCGGCTGCCCCGACAGCATGTGCGCACCATCCAATTCACCATCAATCACTCTATCGAGTAACACTTTCCAGTTGGCTTGCGCTTCCAGCGTTACGTACAGCCCCTCGTCCTCAAAAAAACCTTTTTCGTACGCCACCGCAAGAGGCGCCATGTCGGTCAGCTTAATAAAGCCAAACTTCAAGTCCTCTAACTCAGGTTCCCCAACCTGTGCAAAAGCAGAATGCGCACTTAATGAGAGAGCACCGAATGAAAGTGTTAAACCCACTGTTTTTAGTAACCAAGATCTTATTCTGTTTTTCCGACAACCCATTCGAACGCTCCTGTTCAAAATTCCAATAATAAAAACTTAAAAAAAAAGCGCGGCTGCACCTAGAGTGCAGTCGCGCCATTGCTTAGCTATTGACCACCGCCGTTGATGGTCTATTGGAGCATTGCTCCGCTTATAGTTTTTATTATTTCAAGTTGCGTGCCAAATGAAAATTTTAATTAAAATCATTAATTTAAATTATAATCACATTGTTAACTTAGCTCTTTTGCCGCTTTGTAGTGCATCCCTGCACCAGATCGAGTGTTATTCAAACCCACGTAATCTATGGAGTCTGAGTTAACCAATCGCATCAAACGTTAGCATTAGGTTCTTAGCCACAAGGCCGATTGGCTGGCTGGATTTCATCGCGCTAGTTCGAAGTGCTTTATAGGCTTCTTCTTCATCTATGCAGTGCATTTTCATCAAAGAGCCTTTGGCTTTTTCGATCCACTTTCGATCATCGAGCTTTTGATGTAGCGATGCGATTTCTTGTTCCACTTTATCCATATTTTCACGTAATCGCGCAGCGTGTTGGAGCCACATGGCTAAATCATGATCGGAACGATAAGGAAGGATGACATATTGGTTTGCGAAAGGCAGGTGAGCAATGTTATCGACCTGAAGTGTTTCTACAAGGATGACTAATGCACACTTTTTGGCGGCAGCATATTCAATGAGGCACTTCAATTCAGTGGTTGGGGCAGCCCATGAAACCACCAACGCCTGACGATTGAAATTGAGTTCTGGTTCTATGCCCGAATCTGCTTCGTTCAGCATCGCGTCTATATGTGCCAACTGGCAACGCACAACCTTCATTTGCTGCGTGGCCAGTTGTTCACAAATTCGCTTTTGGTGTTCTAAGTTATCGCTGAGTACGAAAACCGTATGATCCTTCATAACATGTCCTTTTTATCGCATTCCGACTTCTGTTATGAAGTGGGATGGGTTAGGAGACTAAGGCTGTCTTAGCTAGATATTGGCCCCAATATTCGTTTGCCAATTTTTGTGCCTTTTCTTTGTCTCCATGAATCGCAAACAGCGCTGACACTAGCGTCGCGACAACGCTGTGCGACATCAATTCAATTTCGGCAGGTGCCGTTCCGAGCACACAATTTTCCGCGACTTTGACGCTCTGAGAAGCGCTTTCTTCCCAATAGACGGGCTCGACTTTTCCGTGGTCGCACACCCAAACGGTTTGGCTCACTTTTGGGTTGAATTCGGTTTCACCCGATGTCCCTTTAAACGACAGTACACGACCAGATTCAGCGCAGACTTTTTGTTCTACTTTGGCGTGCAGCTCCTGAAAACCTGGGTGAAAGCTGCCTCTTAGCCCATAAGGTAATTGACCCGGGTTAAGCGCTCGCACTACCGTATTGATTGGTGTTCTTACGCCATATCGCGCGTTCCAACTTAGTAACGTTACTATTTTGGGCTGAAAAGCCTCTAATGGCAGGTATGCGATGCCCTCGGATTGAATGACTTTTTCTGCGTGCTCCAAACTCTCTGCTTTAACAATGCCGACCGCTTCTAGAGACTGCTCGGCATGATTTTTTGTTAAGTGTCTTTGCGCATGACCGTGCAATAGAATCTTGTGACCGTTATCCGCCAAAATTTTAGCCGCGACCAAATGCCAAGCTCTGTCGGTCGTTTTGTTCTCGTGAACGCGCTTTCCGGCATACAAAGGCCAATCCAAATCCGCTTTGATAGGTTCAAAGCCTTCATGAAATGCACGGACAAATCCTGCTATTTCTTCCGGCGTTTCGTTGTTCACCCGCATTAATACCAATGCCATCGCCAGTTGGTCGTCGGCAACTTGCCCATCAAACCATCCTCTCAACAAATCAAACGATTCTTGTTCAGTGAGCGGTCTTCTTCCACGCTCACCTTTCCCGAGAGCCTTAATACACTGAATAGCGATAGACATTTACTGCTTCCTTTTACTGCACCTTTTGACGAAGTGGTCACTATACAGAAAACTCCACGCTCTGTGATATCAAAGCTGAAATACTTGCTCTTATATTCACCACTTCGCCCAAGATCATCAGTGCAGGGCTAATGCCCTTTAATTTCTTGGCAGCATCATTTAGTTGGTTCAGTGTTAGGGTATGAATGTTTTCGTCATCGCTGCATCCGTTGGTCACAATGGCGACAGGCGTTTCTCCCTTTAATCCATTTTTAATCAGCCCTTGCTGGATCTCGTTTGCTTTTTCTAAGCCCATGTAAAAAACCAGCGTTTGCCCGCTATTCACCAAACCACTCCAAGCAGGTAAAGCGCCCGTCACCACGTTCCCTGTAACTAGCGTGACGCTGCGCGAAACTTCTCGATGAGTCAGAGGAATCAGTGAACTGGCAGCACAGCCGATCGCAGCAGTAATGCCAGGTATCACTTCAAACGGGATCTGATATTTCGCTAATTCCAATGCTTCTTCACCACCCCGACCAAATATAAAAGGGTCGCCCCCCTTTAGCCTTACGACCTGTTTGCCTTCCTTGGCTAACCGGACAAGTAATGCGTTTATCGCTTCTTGCTTCATACTTGGATGACCGCAGCGTTTACCAACATAAATGGTTTCCACATGTGGGCTGGCGAGCGTTAAAATGTCTTGGTTGATCAAGCGATCATACACCAACACTTGGGCATCTTGAATGGCTTTAAATGCTTTGATGGTTAGCAATTCGGGGTCACTCGGACCACACCCCACCAATTTAACTGTTCCCCCACCCTTTCCGTTTGTCTGATGCGTTGTGGGTGCGCGCGCATCTAAGCTAACTTTCTTAAACAGCAGAGGTCTGAATGAAGTCGATCTACAATCCGTTTGCATTACTTTTGTCATTCCAGAATATCCCCTACTTCATAAAAATTACGTTTTGTTCCAAAGCGTTACTGAGCTCGGGAATGCATGACCCGCAGTTGGTTCCGCACTTAAGTACGGCCTGCAATTGGTGTAATGATTGAATGTTGTGTTGCTCAATCGCTTGCTGAATTTGACTGTCTGACACCCTAAAACAGCTGCAAACCAAGGTGCCTCGCTCACGACCAGACAACCCTTGAGATAAGTTTCGAATATCAAGTGGCTTTCCTAACATCTCTGCAATTTCATTGGCATTCACAGGCATAGGTTTGTGGCTGATCACCGTTATCGCGTCTGTCACAAAGCATTTTTCTAACGGTTCAAACCGTCCTGCGATTACGCACCAGCCTTGTGGTATGTCTAGAATCAGACATCCAGAAAGCGCCTGCATTAATGATGGTTTGGAATAAGAAGTTGAAGTGCAATAACGCCAAACAACACTGGAATCGAGCGTTTGCATTGATGAATAAATAGGATGACTCTGCACAATGACATTCGGTTTGTTGTGATCACCACGGCGCTGAACATGAGTGATGTAACTGCCCACTTTTGCGGGCATCAGAGATACGGGTTGGGATTTGAATGCGGGCTGCCCAGAAAGAGGATCGACCACCGATTCGAGTACTCGATTTATTTGGCTTGCTGACTCATCATGGCCACTGTAGCAACCGGCCCAGTGCATGCTCATAAACACTTGCTTGGCATTCAGCCCTTTATCCCATTTTGCTTTGGCGTAAACAATAGAACCTTCGGCAAGAGTTGGATGCTGAATTTTAACCAGTTCACCTTCACTAACGCCTAGCATTTCACCGCTCAGTGAGTTGAGATACAAGGTAGGTTCTGGATCGAGTTCTGAAAGGTGCTCGATGTGCCCTGTTCGCGTCATCGTATGCCATTGGTCTCGGTGTCGCCCCGTATTCAGCCACCATGTTGGATCGGCTTTATCCGATTCGTTGGGCTTGGTCACCAAGAAGTTGGCTCTGCCAGAAGCCGTGCTAAACCGACCATTACGATAAGGGGCGGCGTCTTCATTTAAAGGCCATCGAGCTGGCGTCCAGTGTTGATACTCATCATCTGAGATGTCTGCCAATTCTGATATATCGAGCAGAAGCGGCGAATCGTGATTTATGGATGTCATTCGCGCGTATTCTCGAAATACATCGGCTTCAGACTCGAAATCAAACCCGCTTTCTATGCCCATTTTTTCGCACAATGCCCGACCTACCGCGCTGATGGTTTCCCAATCGGTTTTGGCTTCACCCGGCGGTGCCATAAAACGGCGCTGACGCGACATGCATCGCTCGGAGTTTGTCACCATGCCTTGTTTTTCGCCCCATCCAGCCGCGGGAAGCAATACATCAGCGTATTGAGCAGTGTCGCTGTCTGGCGTAATGTCGGAGACGATCACCATGCCACACTGAGCGAGTGCACGGCGCACTTTGTCGGCATTCGGCATGGAAACCACTGGGTTGGTAGCCATAACCCAAATGACTTTTACCTCCCCTTTTTCCACCGCGTCGAATAAATCCACGGCTTTCAAACCCGGTTTGGTTGCTATGTTTGGCGCCCCCCAAAACTGAGCCACTTTTTCAATCGAATTCTCATCAAAGCCTCGATGCACGGCTAGCATATTCGCTAGACCACCCACTTCTCTCCCGCCCATGGCGTTGGGTTGCCCAGTTATTGAAAAAGACCCGCTGCCCACTTTACCTATTTTTCCGGTAAGTAAGTGGGCGTTGATAATGCTATTGGCCTTATCGACGCCTTCACTAGACTGATTGATTCCTTGGCAAAATACGGTAATTGCGGTGGGAGACAGTGCGAACCATTGGTAGAAAGTACGTAATGGTCCTACATCCAGCCCTAACGTTTGCGCAACGTTGCGAAGCTCATATTCAGGCGTGGTAACAAGTTGAGACAGCGATTCAAAACCATTGGTGTGGTGCTCAATAAAGCGCTCGTCCATATGCCCGTTTTCAATACAAAAACGAATCAAGCCGTTATAAAGCAAGATGTCGCCATCGTTTTCTAATGCCAAGTGTAAATCGGCTTGCTCCGCAGTGACGGTTTTACGAGGGTCTAGCACCACTAAACGTAAATGCGGGTTTTGTTCTCGTGCTTGCTGGATCTGACGAAAAATCACAGGATGAGTCCATGCGGTATTCGCCCCGGTTATGACAATCAGATCGGTTTTAAGTAGGTCGTCGTAGTTAACGGGTACGACATCTTCACCAAACGCACGAATGTGTGCAGCCACCGCCGACGACATACACAACCGTGAGTTGGTATCAATATTGGCGCTCCCGACATACCCCTTCATCAATTTATTGGCGACGTAGTAATCTTCGGTGAGTATTTGCCCTGAGACATACATGGCTACGGAGTCCGGTCCGTGCTTTTCTATTGTGTCTTTCAGCTTGTCTGAAATGGTATCTATCGCCCGCTGCCAAGTCACCGTCTCGCCCTTAATTCGGGGATAAAGTAACCGCGATGGCATATTCAAACTTTCTTTCAGAGCGGCGCCTTTTACGCATAACGCACCTTTGTTGGCTGGGTGCTTTTCATCACCTTTGATTTGATCTTCAGCAACGCTTACACCGCACCCAACCCCACAGTAAGGGCAGGTAGATTGTATTTCACATTTCGACATGCAGACTTCCCTTGGCAGATTATGCTCCGTAACCTTGTTAACCTCGCCTATCGAGGTTGCTTGGATACAAAAAAAGGCACCCAACCAGCGAAAGCTGGAAAGGCACCATTGCCTTTGACATTGTTTTGAATTTTGAACCCAAGACACTCATATCACATCGCTTCCGTACGCTTATATGAGGTAAAAAGACAAGAGCAAAGAATGAGCCAAAAGATAATCTACATATAATTCAATACATTAATAAAACCACCTTACACCGAGTTGCACTACTTCTGAGCAATTCCACCCAATATAGTGCGGATGCCTTCACCCCGAATGCGATTCACATTCCGATTCATTAGATGACGCAAAACATAGCGAAACAGGACGCGTTTTACTCCTTTCAGGTTACTCCCTTTTTCGGCATAAAAAGCATCAGGGTGAGTGTAAACACCAAAGTCATCGACAATACCTTCTCGCTGAATATAGGTGTTCCCACCATTCCAATCATTTTCCGGATTTTGTAAGCATGAAGTCGCAATTCCATAACCACGAAAGGCATCACATTGGTCTGAGAATCGTTGCTGTACCCGAGAAAGGTAATCACTGTCGATGATATAACCTTCAACCTCCCGCCATTGATCCCCATACCAAATTTCAACCCAGCTATGGATAATTCTTTTTGGCGCCGCCACAAACAAGTAAGCCGGAATCGCCCCTTTTTGAAGTTGGTTGTCGATAGTAAACCCATGAAAACGAGTGTGAACCCCCACCGCGCGGAGCAGTGCTATCAACAAAGTGCCTTTAGTATTGCATTGCCCATACCCATCTTTCAGAACTTGGCTTGCTGGGATCGTATCGTCGAAGTTATAGCCGAAGAGAATGTCGTCACGGACGAAGTTGTATATGGCTTTTATAGCGCGAAAAGGAGGTAGCGCACGCCAACCCTTTCGCTCAATTAGGGATTGGATGGAAGGGTGCTCAAAATCCACCATAGGGCTAGATACAAGATATTGGTTGAAATCGTTATTCATATTACCTCCTGCGATTTAGAGGTCTCAGATTACGAAAACAGCCAGAAAAGAAATTGAATAAACTGGCTATAAAAACTGGTTATATGAACGACCTAATGCTGCTCAAAGAGCTTTATGGCTTCGCGAATGGTTAGCCCAAAGTGTTGTTTAAACGTTCGGCTCAGATGAGCACTGTCGGCAAATCCTGACATATAGGCAGACTCGGTCGCACTCTTCCCTGAATTCAACATACCAATGGCACAAAGCAGACGACGCCAAAGTAAGTAAGGTCGCCATGCGATCCCCATATTTTCTTTAAACAAATGTAGGAATCGGCTCTCGGATAAAGCGACATCTTCGGCAACATCACTCGCTCCCCAATGATCTGGCTTTACGCACACTTGCCCAAAACACTGGTTCAGCCGTTCCAATAAACCCTGTATTCGGCTGTCGAGCTGAACATATTCCGTTTCCATTGGAAAGCGATGCCTACTGAGATGAGGCGATTGTTTTTCGATCCTCTCTGACACAAAATCAAACTGTTGATTTATATCGACATCACACGACAACGCCTTCACAGATATGCAAGTGTCTCCATTGAGTCGTTCCAGAAAGACTTCCCCCAATGTCGACTCAGGTTCAACCAGCCAAACCCACCCAGACTCCATATCGAGTTGGTGCATAACATTAGGGGCTAATAGTGAAGCACCACTGAACGTAGCACCTTCGATAGCCAGCTCCGCACTTCCATCGGGGATAGTAAGCTGAATCGCATGGTGGCGGTGGCTACCCGCTTCTAACATTTGGCTATAGCAGGCAAATAAGCCCGGTTGAAGCCGAAAATTAGCTGGCATTCGACGTAATCATTAACTTGATGCCGAAGTAACCAAACAGCGAACCTGCTGCGCGTTTTGTCCAGCGGATAATGGTTTCGCTTTGCTGTACTTTTTTGCTGACTTTTGCTGAGCTCCAAGAAAGGAACAGCAACCAGAACATGCCGTTAACGTTAAATACAACACCAAGTATCAAAAAGGCTAGTGCTTTGCTGTCACTTTCCGCAGAAATAAACTGAGGAACAAAAGCGAGGAAAAACAGCGCCACCTTAGGGTTAAGAACGTTGGTAAGAAAGCCTTGTAGAAAAATATTCTTTAAAGGGGCTTTATTCAGTTTTGCTGGTGCGTCTGAGTTGGAATTAGAAGGCTTAGAAAACAGCAGCATTGCCGCCATATAAAGAAGATATAAACCACCTATAATTTTGACGACCGTAAACGCCATAGCCGAGGTGGCTAAAACAGCGGATAGACCAAATGCCGCTGCAAAAATGTGAAACAAAGTACCCGCGCCAATACCTGCCCCAGCCACAACTCCTGCCTTCATTCCTTGTGTGGCACTTCTCCCCATCACATACAAAGAGTCGGGGCCAGGAATCAAATTAAGCGCAATTCCTGAAACAACAAACAGCCAAAAGTTTTCAATACCGAACATTCAAATTCCTTTTTCGAGGTGGGTAAGAAAGGATTGTACTCTTCTAAAAGTAAATTGAATATTATCAAAAAGTATATTCGAAAGAATACGTTATGAGTCATGCACATAAGTGCGAATGGGGTCGAGATAAAGGAGTTAAGTAGTGGATAACAAACTTAAAAAAATGAAGTCAGTCGAAGTAATAATGAAAACCTGACGTCCAATTAGCACAGCTGATGGAGATCAAGGTAGCGAGACGGGAACACTCTATAGTGGCGAGTCACTGAGTGTCATTCTCTAAAAAAGGTTAAACCAATGAAATTTATACTGTATTTTTTCGTTCTGGTCCTCGCTGCTGCAATCGGCTTCGTCGTTCATGTTATCGAAGCTGAATGGCTTAGAGCTTGGATATCTCAGCAAATGACAGGGAAATCGGTGATGCCGAGTTGGGATGTCCGATATGTCGCAATGGCTTTGGCGATAGAGTCTTCCATTGGTGTCTTTATTGTATACCTGCTATTACGCCAAAAAATCGGTAACTGCAGTTTATTGATACAAGTAGGTGCGCTCAGCGGCATTATTCTAGCGATGAAATCGATGTTAATCCGCCAGCCTGTAATGGATTTTATTATCGGGAACCCAATTCACGTTGTTGCTGCCCAGAATTTGTTGAAATGGATGACCCCAATTCTCATGTCCACAATCATTGTTGTCGGTTACTTTTTGATAGAGAGATTTTTTGTAAATAGCGGGCTGCGTATAAGAAAGTGAGAGATGCCGAAAACAGCAAGCGACATAGCCCACCCACAACAAAAAACGTTTATCGAGTAAGGCGGACCCAAGCGACGACAGAACGATTTCCTTCGCACACTTCTCTATCATGAAATGCTAAGTTTCCGTTTGTAGTAAACGCCGTTAATACCAGTGAGAACTTTCTATTTGCAACGGCTTCATTTGGACTTTTTACTCGATAAAGGTTTGATCCACAGCCATTTCTTACTGAAGAGTTAAACTCAAAAACCGTCGCATCGCTATCAAGCTGATATACGTAATTCACGTTACTTTTATGAATATCTTTAGCTGCAAAGCTAAAACCAGAAACAGAAAGCAATAAAGCGGACGTAATCAGAATTTTAAAAGGTTTCATTTCAATCTCCATGTTTAAACAAGAAATAAGCAACTCACACCATATCAAATAAAGGTTTTATTTTTCAAAAAGTTAAGACCACAATTTGTGATAAGAGTCTAATATATAAATCATTTTTACAATCCGAGCTGATTAAAATGCATGGAAAGAAACACCCTCTTTCTTTAAAAATCACCTAACCTATCAATCTGCAATTCAAAATGCAGAATAAAGAAGCACTTCCCCAAACATACGCACTCTAGACACCCAATCATATTTAAAATCAGTACGTTAATGAGTGGCACAAATAGTGCTTTATTGGGCTATCAGTGTTTAGAGTATTAAAAAGGAAAGCTTGATGGCTAAAGTATCGGTGATTATTCCCACTTATAACTGCATTGCTTATCTACCCAAAGCAATTAACAGTGTTTTGGACCAAACTTTTGACGACTATGAAGTGATCGTCATCAATGACAACAGCACTGATGACACCAGCACCTATTTAAATCAAATCACTGATACAAGGTTAAAAGTTCTGACAACGAAAGGCGTTGGAGCGTCTGAGGCTCGAAATATAGGGATACGAGAAACGAATGGGGAATTTGTCGCTTTCTTAGATGCCGATGATTTTTGGCACCCAGAAAAGCTAGAGAAACAGCTGAATCTTCACGCCAATTACCCCAACCTAGCCATGAGCTTTACAAACTACGATCACCTAGATGAACAATACCAACTCATTATCGACTGCTTTGGGTATTGGAATCAGTTTCAGGTGACCGAGCAGGATCTTTGCCTAAGCAAACCGCTAGAATGCGTTATCGAAAACAACATCGTCGGCACATCTACCGTTATGGTAAAGCGTGTGGTTCTGGAACAGTTAGGCATGTTTGATGCGCAAACCACTTATGCTGAAGATTGGGAGCTTTGGCTAAGAATATGTGACCAGCATGACGTGGGTGTCGTAAATTCCGTTTTAACGGGATACCTGATGCGCAATGGCTCAGCAACCCAAACAGATAGCCGTCGATTAGATAACCTAAAAAGTGTCGAATCCATTATTAAGAAATATCAAAGCGCCCGTGATTTAGAACGCGTAGGTTATGCCTCTTTTAACAAAGCCAACGCAAGAGTTCTTGAAGGGTACGCGGATTACTATCGGGGGCTAAAGCAATTTTCCACAGCCATCTTATTCGATCTACGAGCGCTGAAATTGGACCCTCAAATCAGAAGATTTCGAAGCTTGTTGGGGGATTGCAAGAAACTCACGCGCTTGATTATTCAGTAACACCTGAATTCAGTTTACATTGTAAATTCTTGGCTATGCGTCTCTCGGCGGTGCTTCCTCGTACTGCGGTACGCCATCGGCAATCAATTCCCACGTCGATTTGGAACCCACATAAATATGCCGACTGAGCGAAATTTCTGGGTCGCCATTGATGCAGCCCAAAGTAACGCCATGTACTTCGCCGTTGAATACACCGGTCAGCGTCGAGCCGCATTTTGAACAAAACTGCAGCCCGAATCCGTGTTCGCCAACATAAGATGTCAATTTATCTTCACCAGACAACCATTCAAATTCGCCTTCTTTCACCAGCGCATACGCTGAAGCCTGAGCACTAAATGCTTTTCGGCATCGAGAACAATGACAAGATCGAGCATCGTGAAGCGTTCCATTGATCTTGTATTTTATGTCACCGCAAAAGCACTCACCTGTCATCGACATGACGTATCCTTATGTCTATGGTTTGAAAACTAGATTACACCGAATAAAAGTTCATTTCTTACTCCCGAACCAGTTCTGGGATTTTTTTGTACAGAAAATTCAATTGCACATAAAGGTATTTTATATTTTCATTTGCTACGAAGTGGTTTCTTGCTTCATATCAGTCTATGTGGATTTACCCAAGCATACTGAACGCTTCTAACGTCTTTTCTCGTGCTGCCTTAAATCCGTGGCATAATCCGATGAAACTAAAGGAATAGTGTCTTTTCCTTTGCAACGTTACGTCTTATAGGAATCCAAAATGAAGCTTGTGCAGTTAAGTCCGATTCAGTTTGAACACATCTTAGTTGGTGAGCCGACTTTTTCTCATATGGACGATGCGATTCCGCCTAATCACGTGTTAATACGAGCATGGGAGCAATATCAAAACGCTGTAGATGTTATGTGGGCGTTACCCTATTTCATTGAAGTCGAAGGAGAAGTAGTGGGTAGCTGCGGTTTTAAATACGCCCCGAAAGATGATGGCGTAGAAATAGGTTATAACGTTGCCCCTCGTGCTCAAGGAATGGGGATTGCGACATCTGCTGTAAAAGCACTCAACAAAATTGCCTTTCATTCCGGCATCATCAATCATACCAAGGCGCTGATATCAAAAGATAATATGGCATCTTTAAACGTCATTAAAAAGAATGGCTTTGTTTACAAAGGGATAGTTGTGGACAGTGATGGTGAGCAATTGGAATATTGGGAATTAAGCCAACCCCTGTACTCAGTGATTAACAATGGTGACACTTAACGGAAAATCAGGAGTGATTAGATGAAGATCATTTATTTTGCGACGGGTATCGGCATTTCTTGGGTGGGGATCGAAATCATCTCATCAGGAAACTCTGTTGTTCCCGGTTGGATACTATTACTTGTCGGTGTACTAACCGTTGTTTACTCCTTTTTTGCCTCTGAAAATCGCCCCGCTAACCGAGGCGGCAGTGATGGCTCAGGTTCTGGTCCGCATCATTATTATGACAGTAGTAATGATAGCGGCGGAGATGGTGGCGGTGGTGGCGGTGACTAGCTACGTCAATATGGCTTTAGGCAGCAAATAGTGTATAGGAGCATGTATGACAGAAACTTCAAATCAGAAAAATCGAATATTCGCACTGGTGTTAGGGATGTTTCTCGGTGTCCTAGGGGCAGACCGGTTTTATCTTGGTAAAAAGAAATCAGCCATATTGAAAATGGTCACGCTTGGTGGGCTGGGTTTGTGGTGGTTTATTGATAATGCGATGTTAATGATTGACGCCTTTTTATATACCCTTGGTAAAGACACTGGAATGGTAAAGGATGCATCCGGAAACCATCTTAAATATGGTTTATCTCTCTATCGCTATAAAAATGGTCAGTTTGAGAGAGATTGGTGTTGATCCAATTCATCTTCATTCATCGTATTGGTACGCACATCGTCTTTTAATGTGCTCTTGTTTTCCTTAGCCATTTACAATTATTGAAAATACTGACGCACCCAACCGAGAACCTACATGCCGCCAAAAGAACGAAATCTGCCATCCCAACGTATTTCTAGGTTTGGCAAATTCGCATCACTCGCCGCACGTGTTGCCGGTAACGTCTTAGCGTAAGGCTCTATACAATTGGCTAAATTGGCACTTGCCAGCTATTCCTTCAGTTGACAAGTGCGCGGTAGGGGCAGCTTAGAATAAATCTAAATGCAGTTTTTCCTCTGCAACTAACTTATTGTACAAATTAGCCTCAGAAGATGAACTCTCAGACGTCTGTAATGCATTAAACATCGGTTCAATTTGGCTGGCTAGATTCTGCTTTCTCCCACATACATACACGTTCGCTCCCTGATAAATAAGATTCTGAACAAGATCTCCCTGCTCTTTCACGGAATCCTGCACGTAACGCTTACTTTCTTGGTCGCGAGAAAATGCCACAAAGCAGTTTTGCAGAACACCTGTTTTCAACCAATGCGCGATTTCATCGCGATAGACATAGTCTTCGCCTTCGTGCTTTTCGCCATAAAACAGGATGCAAGGTGCTAACGCTTTTTGCTGTGCTCTGGATTGCAGATACCCAATAAAGGGGGCGATACCAGCACCCGTTGCAATAAGAATGCTAGGGGCATTGAAGTCAAAGTGAAAATGCGGGTTAGAACGTACAAAGATTGGAACACTATCCCCAACGTTTAGCGATTGCAGATACGCCGTCGAACACCCCGGTGTCGGCTCTGCATTTTCTGGATCGCTCCACACTTCTCGTACGCATAATTCCAAAGCATCAGCATCGGCAAGTTGGCTAGATGCAATGGAGTAAGTGCGAGGCTCCACGCTGTTCAGAAGCTCAGAAAAGTCCATTATCGACATGGTTTGGGGAGGGTAAAAGTCCCGTAATAAATCGATAAATTGGTGCCTTTTAACGTATTCCATCAACGCGACTTTATTACGATTTTTCAGTAACGCTTTTAAGTCGCTATTTGGGAAACGCTGAGTAACTTTGCGAATAGCCGATTTACTGATCCGAGCAATTTCCTTGTCTTTCAAACAAGTCTCTACCTCACCGACTGGCAGACTAAAGAAATCCGCATAAGGCATAAGAAGCGATTCCGTATTGCTCAGCATCAAATGAACAATATCGCCCGGTTGATAACGAATACCGCTGCCTTCTATCGATAAATGAATTCGGTATAAGCTAGGAAAAGTACCCGAGATTTGAGATGCAGAAATCAAGCTGGCTGGATAAGCAGCATGTTCACCATAAGACGTGACCGAAATATCGAGATCTTTCCCTGCTTGTAAATCATTGTTCAGTAGCACAGCTTTCAGCGTTGATTTCCACATTTCAAACAGTGCTGGGTAATTGAGGTCGGAATCGACTCGGTTGATCAGTTTTTCTGCTCCGCGTGTCGACAATGCATCATCCAAGTTTTTACTGAACCCACAAAAATTGGAATAAGCGGTATCACCGAGCCCAAAAACACCGTAAGAAAACGATAAGGATGCTGTATTTTCTTGAAATATCTGCCAAAAATTTTCGGCGTTACTTGGGGGTTCACCGTCGCCAAACGAGCTGGAAATAAAGGCGACAAAGGAATCTGTTGTAAGGTTGGACGGTTCGAATTCATCCAGCTCTTGAAGAGTTATATCAAAGCGCTGCGTCAGTTCGCTATCGGAAAAGAGCTGGGCTGCCAGCTCTTGTGCATTTCCGGAAACAGAACCATACACAACATAAACGTTCTGAATGGCTGGCTGCATACATTTATGCCTCGTCGTAGTATTCGTCGTAGACTTCCTTAGAAAATTCAACGGCATCAAAATCCGCCATAAGGTCGTTAATTACACGCCTAACACTGATGTATTCGGTGATCTCTCCTTTCTCATCAAATACTGGCTGTACCGACGTATCCACCACGTAAATACCGCCGCCTTTGCCTTTGTTCGGCACAATGCCTGTCCAGATTTTTCCTGATTTAATCGTATCCCACATGTCTTTGTACACGGCTTTCGACACTTGCTCTACGCGTACAATACTGTGTGGTTGACCAATCAACTCATGTTCTTCGTAACCTGTTAACTCGCAAAAAAGAGAATTTACATAGGTAATATTACCTTCTAGATCCGTTTTGGAGATAACCATTGCGTTATGAACTGCGGTCATAATTTGGTCATTTAGGGTTACTTGACTCATGTGTTAAACCTCTTTTTGATAATGGTTATCATTAAGACTAATATAAGTTGTATTTTAAATGCAACTTATATTTTCATATTAATTCAATCAGTATAACGTGCTGATTTTTATTGCTTTAAAATTGAAAATGTCGCAGCAAGATCACTTGTTTGAGATTGCTTTTTACGCTCAAGGCTGGCTGTACCCAAGTAACCTAGAGATGCTTGGGTATTTTTGGGCGATATCAAGAAACACTTGTAAGGGCTCCACAGACACGACTTGATACCCAAGGCGAGACAGTGCTGCTGAGTTTTGCCCCACGCCAGACCCCACATCCAATACTCTGCTTAATATCCGTGGTAAGAAAGGGATAAACTCTTGGTTAACCTCTTCAAATTTGAGATTCAGGCTCGCCTGCGCAAACGCGTCGACGCCTTGTTCGTATCCTTGTGTACCTTTAACTGTATTCAAAAAAATTCAACCTCATACCATTGCATCATTAGTGCCTTTTTCACCGTCCTAAAACTCTGGCTTAATTACTTTGCCGCACCAAATACCTGTGTCCAATAATAACGATATTTGGCATCGCTGTTTTCAACCATGGCAGCACCTACTTCCTTAAACCCAGCTCGCATGATGTTTTCGCAGTGCCCTTTACTCGACATCCACCCTGCCATTACATCATGAATATTGGTTCGCCCTGCTGAAATATTTTCACCGACGTAATTTCCGGCATAGCCTACATCTTTGGCTCGATCTGCTGGTTTCTTGCCATCCAATCCATCGTGGTCAAAAAAATTGTAATTTGCCATATTAGACGAGTGCACATGTGCCGCTTCGGTCAGTTGTGTGTTCCAGGTAAGAGGTGCTACGGCTGGCATGCTCCTGCCCCCGCACACCTGAGAAGAAGCCCGATACTCATTGATTACTTCAAGCATTTCTTTGGCAAAGGCTTCTTGCTCTATGGGTGGCTTTGTTGGTTTTGTTGGTTTTGTTGTAGGCGGTTGAGTAGTGGGCGGCTGAGTTGTTGGTGGCTGAGTTGTGGGTGGCTGAGTTGTGGGTGGATTAGTCGTTTGCCCTCCCGTTGATGTGCTCGAGCTGTTGTCACTGCCACACCCCGCCAGAATAGATAAAGAAACTGCAAGTAAAGTACCTGTTTTTACACCATATAACATAAAATTCCTTAGCTTCTGGATTAGAGAGTCCCGACGCTAAACGGAAATTTATAAAAGTTAAACAGGCAAACAGCATTACTGATTAACTGTTTTCAGAGCACTGACATTACGCTGAAATTGTGAGAAGTAATCTGAGGAAATGGACTGTTTTTAACCAATAACATCGACGCTGTTTCTGATCACCAATGTTGGCTCTAACTGCACCACTTGAGGCTCTGTTGTCTCTTTCTCCAGTTTCTTGAGCAACGTCTCTACCGCCGCTTTCCCTAAGCTGTGCTTGGGCTGGTGAATAGTAGTAAGTGGTGGTGTCATGAACTTTGCGATATGAATGTCATCGTAGCCAATCAGTGACACGTCGTCTGGGATTTGAATGCCCATTTCATGTGCGGCGTTGATTGCCCCCATCGCCATCATGTCGTTACAAACAAATATGGCACTCGGCAACGGCCCTTTTGCGTGCATTTTCTTGAATGCTTCATACCCGCCCTCACATTCAAAGTCCGATTCAATGATCCAATCTGGGTTGAATGCTAACCCTTCCTCATTCATTGCGCGTTTATAGCCTTCATAACGCATTTGCGCCTGATGTTTGGCTAACGGACCAGTAATGCAACCAATGTTTTGGTGCCCTGATTCAATCAGGTGCTTCGCGGCCATGTAACCACCGCGCAGGGAGTTATCTTGAATTTTGTCGCTGGCAAACAGCATCGGCCCCCAATCCATCACCACCACTGGAATATCAGGGTAGCGATCGAAAACGTCGATTTTCTCACCTTCAAGGGTGGAACACATCAGCAGTAAGCCATCGACGCGCCTTTGCAGTAACGTATCGATAGAGGCTTTCATGCGTTCATTGTCACCTTCGGTGTTACACAAAATGAGGTTGTAGCCCTTTTGATAACAACTGCGCTCGACCCCTTTTACCACTTCTCCGAAGAAGGGGTTGGTCGAGGTTGTCACTAGCATGCCTATGGTTTGAGTACGATTGATTTTGAGGCTACGCGCCAAAGCTGAAGGCGCGTAGTAATTGAGTTCTTTGGCGGCGTTGTTGACACGAAGCGAGATTTCTTCGCTGACATAACGAGATTTATTTATGACATGGCTAACAGTCGATGTAGAAACTCCTGCGAGTTTTGCTATGTCTTTCATCGTTGCCATGCAGTTCTCCGTTTAATGGTCAGCAATAAATGCCTCGACTTCTTCACGAGTCGGAATAGATGTTTGCGCTCCGAAACGAGTAACGGAAATGGCTGCCGCAGCATGCGCAAACTGGATAGCTGATTCTAAAGGCATATCTTCTAATAAACCAGTGACCAATGCCCCATTAAACGTATCTCCTGCAGCCGTTGTATCCACAGCGTCCACACGGAATCCGGGTACCGATTCACCTCGCCCATTCTGGCTCAGCCATACGCCTTTCGCTCCCAGCGTAATCATAACGATCTCGATGCCTTTTTGGTGCAAGACATCCGCCGCTCGCTGTGCAGATTCATCGTCGGTAACCGTGATTCCCGTTAGCACTTCTGCCTCAGTTTCATTTGGGGTTATTACGTCGACGCATTCAAGCAAACTGTCTGGTAATTCACGGGCGGGGGCAGGGTTTAAGATAACGTTGGTGCGGCTTTCCTTCGCGATTTGAGCGGCTTTTTCAACCCCATCTAATGGCGTTTCTAGCTGCATTAATAAGAATTTCGCACTGCGAATCTGCGCTAGATTTGGCTCCAATGCCTGTGCGGTTAATTTTGCGTTCGCCTCGGCAGACAAGCAAATGGTGTTTTCACCACTATCTGAGACTTGAATCATGGCGATGCCCGTAGGGCAGTTGGTCTGCACTTGAACACCAGAGATGTTGATACCATCCGATTGGAAGCTTTCACGTATATTGATGCCAAACGCATCATCACCCACACACGCAATAAAACCGACGTCGGCTTTCAAACGCGCGGCAGCAACCGCTTGATTGGCACCTTTGCCACCGGGAATCACCTGATAATTATCCCCGTGCAGTGTTTCTCCTGGTCTCGGAAAAGAAGGGACTTGAAGAACGTGGTCTGCATTAACACTACCTAAAACCACTAACTTATTCATACGGTTGTCCTTGGGTCAATTTGAACGCTTTGAATGTCACTATGATACAAAAGGGTCTGTATTAGAAAGTGCCCCCTCCTCCAACGACAGGAGATTTAAGAAGAAGAGGGCAACATGTTTTCTATTTGAATCTATTTTCGGTTACTTCGTCACTACTTTTAGTGGCACAGGAATGTACGCTTTCACTTTCCCACCGTTTAACACTTTAACGGCATTTTCTACACCGAGTGCGCCAATCATATCGGGTTGTTGGGCGATCGTTGCCGCAAGCTTGCCACGGTTAACCGCCGCGATACCATCATCTGTGCCGTCGAAACCGACGATCATCACATCTTTACCTGATGCCTGCACAGCACGTAGCGCGCCTAGAGCCATTTCATCATTTTGTGCGAATACCGCTTGTACGTTCGGGTTCGCAGCAAGCAAGTTCTCCATAACATTCAGCCCTTTAGTGCGATCAAAATCCGCAGGCTGACTGGCAAGCAGTTCCAGCTGGCTGCCCTCTACCGCTTTCTTGAAACCTTCACCACGTTCGCGTGCAGCCGACGTACCTGCAATGCCTTCAAGTTGAATGACTTTCGCTTTCTCGCCTACTTTTTCAACAATGTAGCGCCCAGCCATTTCACCGCCCGCCACATTATCCGAAGCGATATGGCTGACGACTTCACCACGGCTTGCGCCTCGGTCGAGGGTTAAAACTGGAATTTTCGAACGGTTAGCAATGCGAATAGCGTTGGATACGGCATCAGAATCCGTTGGATTAATAAGGATGGCTTTCACTCCGCGAATGGTTAAGTCTTCTACGTTCGAAAGCTCTTTACTTGGATCGTTTTGAGAGTCCAATACGATCAGTTTGTAACCAAGCTCTTCCGCTTTGGCTTCCGCGCCATCTTTCATCGTAACGAAGAATGGGTTGTTTAGCGTTGAAAGTACAATTGCCAAGGTATCTTGTGCCTGTGCCGATACCGACACAGTTGAAGAAAGCACTGCAGCAGAAATAAGGGTTGCAAGTTTTTTCATTGTTATCGTCCTTTTTGTAGGGTTGTCACCAAGACCGTGAGGGTTGTAAGTTCTCCCCAGTCACGATCTGTTCTGAGAAGAATTACTTGTTTTTGTTGTCTACCAGTACTGCCAGAAGAATCACCACAGCTTTTGCGATCATTTGGTAGTAAGAAGACACATCTAATAGATTCAGAGCGTTGTTTAAGAAGCCGATAATCAGCGCACCAATTAACGTCCCCATGATGCGACCCTTTCCGCCCATTAGGCTTGTACCACCCAGCACAACAGCGGCAATAGCATCGAGCTCGTACCCCATTCCAGCGGTTGGCTGAGCAGAAGATAAACGTGATGTCACAATGATGCCGGCCAACGCCGCCAGCAGACCACAAATCGCATACACGCCGATTTTTACGCGATCCACATTGATGCCAGAAAGACGCGTCGCGGATTCATTGCCGCCCAAAGCGTAAACATAGCGACCAAAACGTGTGTGGTTGAGCAAATACCAAACCGCAGCAAACACTCCAACCATCAACCAAACGGGAACAGGTATACCTAACGCGTACCCCGTACCAAACCAAGCAAAGGCATCTGCTGTGTCGGTAAACCCTGCAGAGATTGGGCGACCATCGGTGTAAACCATGGTCACGCCGCGTAGTAATGTCATTGTTACCAGCGTCGCGATAAAGGCTTGAACTTTCCCTTTAGCGATAATGATGCCGCTAATGGCTCCCAGTGCAGCACCAGCAAACAAAGCGGTAGGTACAGCAATGAGTACGGGAACTTCAATCGCTATTAGGCTGGCAGCAAATGCACCACACAACGCCAGCACGGAGCCGACACTTAGGTCGATGCCCGCCGTTAAAATAACCAGTGTCATTCCCACAGCGATAATGGCGTTAACCGATGTTTGACGAAGGATGTTAAGAATGTTGTCTACGGTGAAAAAATTCGGATTTAAAAACGACACCACAACAATCAAAAGCAACAACGCAATCAGCGACTTTTGGTCGATTAGCCATTCTTTACTAAACAGTTTCTTGCCACTTTCCGGTGCGGATTTATCTAAGGTTTTGGTACTCATGCTGCTTCCTCATTGATTTTCTTGCCTACTGCACACGCAAGCAGCTTTTCTTGGTCGGCGTCTTTTGCATCAAACTCTCCACTGATGCGCCCTTCATGCATCACTAAAATGCGATCACTCATGCCCAGCACTTCTGGCATTTCTGAAGAAACCAAAATGATGCTCATGCCTTCGCTTTTGAATTTATTGATAAGTTGGTAGATCTCTTTCTTGGCGCCCACATCGACACCACGGGTGGGTTCGTCGAGAATCAGCACCTTGGGTTTGGTCATTAGCCCTTTGGCAATGGCGACTTTTTGCTGGTTACCGCCCGATAAATTCCCGATAATTTGGTCGCGCGTTGGGGTTTTAATGTTGAACAGCTGAATGAAATCTTCCACCGCTATCGCTTCGTCACCATGTTGGATCTGAACGCCTTTTGTCAGTTGGTCCAACGCGCAAAGGGACATGTTTTCTTTTACCGACAACCCAAGCACTAAACCGTCGCCCTTTCTGTCTTCGGAAATGTACGCGATGCCATTTGATAAACCGTCTTGAGGGCTCACTGGGTTAATGGTTTTTCCATTCAAATTGATAACGCCACGCTCAATAGGCAGCGCGCCGTAAATCACTTTCATTAATTCCGTTCGCCCGGCTCCCATTAGCCCAGATACACCCAGAATTTCACCTCGATTAAGCGCAAAATTGATATCGTGCACACCCGATCCCGTTAAGCCGCGAACCTCTAAGCATACGTCTCCGTGGTTAACGTCAACACGTGGGTATTGTTCTTCCAATTTGCGACCGACCATCTTCTCGATAAGCCCGTCTTCATTGGTCTCGTTGACTGCACATTCACCGATGAACTTACCATCACGTAAAACGGTTATGTCGTCGCAGATTTCAAAGATCTCTTTCAATCGATGAGAGATATAAACAATGCCGCAGCCTTGATCTCGCAGTTCATTGATAACACGAAACAAAGACTCCGTTTCAGTGTCGGTGAGCGCATCGGTCGGTTCATCCATGATGATAACTTTGGATTCAAACGACAGTGCCTTAGCGATTTCAACCATCTGTTGCTCGCCAAGACTTAAATCGCCCAATAACGTTTTCGAGCTGTGCTTTACGTTTAAGCGAGCCAGTAAAGCATCAGCCGCTTCGTACATTTTTCGCCATTGAATACGCCCAAATTTATTGGTCTGCTCGCGCCCCAGAAAGATGTTCTCTGCAATGGTCAGTTCAGGAATGAGGTTCAACTCTTGGTGAATGATACTGATACCCGCTTGCTGTGAGTCTCGTGGCCCTTTAAAAGTCGCGGACTTATCTTGATAGCGAATGGCACCAGAATCTTTGGAGTAAATGCCTGTTAAAACTTTCATCAGGGTTGATTTTCCAGCACCGTTTTCTCCCAAAAGCGCCATGACGCGCCCCGGATAAACTTTTAAGCTCGCTTTATCTAATGCTTTAACGCCCGGAAACGCTTTTTCGATATCGCTGAGTTGCAAAATGGCTTGAGTCATAATTTGTCCTCAACATTGAGGGGTTCAAAACATTGGAGAGGCTAAAAAACCACGCCAGCCTGAAAAATTACATTTGCGTAAGGCGTGCATTCGCCAGCCTGAAAAATTACATTTGCGTAAGGCGTGCATTCGCCAGTGCGAATAACGGCTCGGCTTTGATGCGTACGCGTTTTAAATGCTTCGTGGGAAACATAATGAATAGCGATATTTTTGCCGGAGTTCTGTTCTTCTTTCTTCAATTCCGCCACCAACATGCTGTGATGTTCTGGGCTAATTTCCGCAAATTCATCAGCGATAACAACGCCTTCTATTTGGCACTCAGACAACACTGCTTTAACCGTTTCCAAAAACTGGGGTACGCCGTGCGTCAGTGCCAAATCGATTCGCTGAACCGCTTCTGGAATCGGCAAACCTGCATCACAAATCGTGATTTCATCGGTATGACCTAAAGTGGCAACCAGATACGACAATTCCGAGTTGATGAGGGTACTTTTCTTCATTTTCATACCTTTAATGGTTAGGCAAATTGCCCTAATTCGTAGCTAAAAATCATAAAAAACATGCAAACAGCTCTAATCTTCTGATAAACATCACCATCTGAATTTTTATAGCTACAGGCTATTTATGTTGGTTTTCTTTATTGTTAGAAAACTCATCGAAACGTTTCGATGACTGTATCGCTAAAATTTTTTTTTGCATCACAGCGGCAATTAATGTGTGATTTTGATCTTCCAAATAAGGAAATGAAGATGGGAAAAAGTGAGGGCGATCACTGATGATTTAACCGAAACGCCCAAAGCGAATACGTAAAATGCGCGGGTCACATAAATCTATGCCAATGGTTTATACCACTGCTGCAAGTTCTCTTAACCCATGCCAGATATGCTCTCCGGCTTTGTGCAACCTCGCTTGATAGCGGTAAGCGTAGAAAGAGATCGGGCAAATCAGATCATCTGCCCCTACTACGGTAAGCTCGTTGTTTCTCAGTTCCTTTTGAATGGCGTAGTCTGGCAGCCACGCAACACCCGCCCCGTTTAGCACTTGAGTTTTTAGCAAATCCGTCATGGACGAAGTAAACACCACGTCTAAATTAGAATGAGGGCGCACTTTTTCAACCTGTCTGCCCATGTACGAATTTAGGCTATATGCCAAACAAGGGATCGTTTCTTGGCTTTCTAACTGGTAAATTGCTTGCCCATTTTCGTTACAAGCGCACACAGGCAACAGCTCGGCATCCCCCACCTTCAAAGACATATAAGGCGGTAGCCTTAACCTTTCATCATCGAATGCGAGCAAAATGTCGCACTCTCCTTGTTGCAGCGCTTCAATTGCCCGATCCACATCGATCGCTTCTACGCTCAAAACCGGCTTGATGCTTTCACTGTTTCTCATTGCGTGAAGTTTAGGCACCAAACTGCTTGCCAAAGAATGCGCCGCCGCAATTTTGACCACGTTACCATCAAGCCGAGATATTCCCAGTAATTGATCGACGGAGTCGGTAATTTGAATCAACAGATTTCGGGCTGACGTTCGGAATACTCGCCCACTTGGGGTCAACTCAATGGGGACTTTGCTTCTATCGATCAACTGTGAGCCCAATGCCTCTTCAAGCGATTGAATCCTCCGGCTGAATGCCGGCTGCGTCATGTTTCTGAGTTGTGCCGCTTTGGAAAAGCTCCGGTATTCGGCTAGCGCTTCAAAATCTTCTAACCATTTACTTTCTATATTCATACGCTTCCCTACGTTATCTAGACTCGCATTTACATTATGCGTAACTTGCATGAAGCAAAGGAACTCGGCATTTATCAAACGATCTCTCGTGGCGTAGATTAGTTCCATGCTTACTAATATGAATAATATCAGAATGGACAGAGTTATTGGTGTTCTTGGTGGTATGGGACCGCTTGCTACTGCCGAGTTTATGAAGAAGGTCATATTACATACGCCCGCCAGTGTCGATCAGGAACACATTCCTATGCTTATTCGGAATATTCCACAAGTCCCTGACCGTACAAATTTCTTGATGGGTTTTGGGACCGATCCTTTTGCCGCGCTTGAACACGGTTTTGGGGAACTGCTCAAAGCTGGAGCGACGTGCATTGTTATCCCCTGTAATACGGCTCACCACTGGTACGAGCGCCTCATTCATAACAGACACGTTCACACAATTAGTATTATCGAAAGTGTCGTTGAACAAGCAATCTCCCGTGGTTTTCAGCGTGTTGGCATACTGGCCACCGATGCCACTATTCAAACCAACTTATACCAATCTTCATTAGGGCAGTATGGCATTGAAGCACTAGTCCCTAACCACTGGCAGCAAATGGCCGTTATGGAGGGGATTAAAGCGGTGAAATCTGGGCATTTGAACGTGGCCACCAATATTATCGAGCCCATTTTCGATGAATTGGTAAAGCGCGGTGCTGACGCAGTGATCTTAGGGTGTACTGAGATCCCTGTTGCTCTAGAAAAAATCGAACAAGAAGTGCCTGAGAAATGCTTGGACTCTTTAGAAATTTTGGCTCAAAAGTGCGTACTTTGGGCTAAGTCATCGGCATAAACTAAATTGGAATTACTATGGATAGGTCAAATAAAATGGATGTTTCATTCCCCGAAAAAGGGATCGCACTTTGGAAAAAAATTTTTATTGGTATGCTTTGCGGCATCGTTGTTGGCATTGTGGCGGGCCCCGATGCTGTACTACTAAAACCCATTGGCGACATTTTTCTTAATGCGATAAAAATGCTTATTATCCCTCTTGTATTTTGTTCTCTCGTTGTGGGTGTTACCGCAATAAGTGACACTCAGAAAATGGGGAGAATTGCAGCAAAATCAATCGGTATATATCTTGTAACTACGGCTCTTGCCATTAGCCTTGGTCTGATTGCTTCTTCACTGATTTCGCCAGGGGTAGGGTTAGAAATGAGCCTTTCCGCCACACAAGTTGCCTCCAAATCTGAGCCTTCGTTTTTGGACACATTGATAAATCTGGTACCCAAAAACCCCATTAGCGCTCTGGCCTCTGGTAACGTTTTGCAAACCATTGTTTTCGCTATTGGTCTTGGGATAGCGCTGTCGTTAAGTGGTGAAAAAGCTAAGCCCGCGGTTCGAGTCTTTGAAAGCTTGGCTGAAGCCATGTACAAACTCACCTCACTGGTTATGAAGTTTGCACCCTACGGTATTTTTGCGCTTATCGCCGTGGTCGCTGGGCAATATGGATTGGATATTTTACTGCCGCTTATCAAAGTGATTTTTCTGGTGTACTTATGCTGCATCATACAAGTGTTAGTGGTGTATTCGGGCATTTTAAAGGTCGTAGCAAACCTCAGCCCTATTCACTATTTGCGAGCTTTAGCTAACCCTGCTGCTGTCGCTTTTACTACAACCAGCAGCTCGGGAACATTACCCGTAACCATCCGTACAGCCCATGAAGAATTGGGCGTGTCCCGCGAAATTTCGAGTTTTGTATTGCCCCTTGGCGCAACAATTAACATGGATGGTACAGCCATTTACCAAGGTGTGGCGGTCATATTCATTGCTCAAGTCTTTGGCGTTTCATTGGATGTGCAGGATTACCTCATGATCATTATGACCTCCACACTGGCATCGATAGGTACGGCTGGCGTTCCAGGGGCTGGTTTGATCATGCTGTCTTTGGTTTTATCTACGGTAGGGTTACCGCTGGAAGGGCTTGCGATTGTCGCTGGCATCGACCGAATCCTTGATATGGCGAGAACCAGCGTGAATGTGTGTGGCGATCTTATGATTTCGGTGTTAATCAGCAAAAGTGAGAAAGGATTGGATACATCCGTCTACGAGAAGTAAAACATTTTCCTTCCCTTAAGCCTACAAGGCTTTTGCCAGCCGCGACCCGGTTGGCTTTTTTTGAAAGTTCAAGGCGAAGGTTACTCTCTCATCACTTAACGCCCCAGCACTATAAGACATAGAACTGGGGCGATTTTTACAGTGTAAATCTGGTCAGCTAGATTCGAGTATTGGTTAACGTTGCACCAAACCCGATAAACAATGTGCCACTCACATAGTTGAGCCAGCGAGACGTTTTAGGTGCCGATAACCAAGCTTTCAATTTGGTGGCAAAAAAGATCACCACAACAAACCAACTTCCCACAACAAGAGATTGAACCCCTCCAAGTAGCATGCTCTGTTCAAGAATGAACTCTGGCTCGACAAATTGTGGAAATATCGACAGATAAAAAAGCACAATTTTTGGGTTGAGAAGGTTTGTTAGCAGCCCTTTAATAAAGCCGCTGGAAAGGGTTTCGGCTTTAGGCACTTTCTGGGTATCAAGCTCGATTTTAGTCATTCGTAACCCACTGCGAATGTTCGAGAAGCCCAACCAAAGTAGGTAAATGACGCCCACCCATTTAAATAGGGCAAACGCTGTAGCAGACTGAGACATTAAAAGGCTCAACCCCTTTGCAGAGATAAAAGCGTGAATGAAAAAGCCCACCGCAAAACCAAAAATATTGGCCAATGCACAACGCTTTCCGGCCGTGATAGAGGTATGCAGAATAAGTAACGCATTCGGGCCGGGTACGATAGCCAGCAAAAAGGTGATGCCAGCGAAAGCAATTAGAGTATCAATAGTCATTGTTTGCTCCTGTTTCGAAAATACATGTTTGTATTTCCTATATAAAAACGTGACGCACTCATCACGTAAGATGTACACGAGATAAGGGAATCTCTCTCATTTCAGGAGCAGGGTGGGCAGCGGTTACAGCCACAAAGAGCGGCTTTAACTACCGATAAATTCGTGCACATATCAGTAACTCAAACTCATTGATGTTCTATCGATAATCACATTATCATTACTGCTATTCAAGGCATAACGCAACGCAAACGCCTCATTCTCGATAGTGATAAATCGAAGCGTCTGAACGTTATGAAAATAACCTTAACATGCGGGTGATAACATACATGAACGCCATTATCGAACTTCTTAAACGCGATCCTTTACGGCAAAAAGCGTTGGAGACGGTTGCTGAACTTGAACTCCCTCAAGGCTATTTGGCCGCCGGATTTGTTCGGAACTTAGTATGGGATCATCTGCATCAAAAGTCGGAGCCCACGCCACTCAATGACGTGGATGTGATTTACTTTGATACGAGGGAGCACGATTCCCAACAGTGTTTGGAGTACGAAAAAGTGTTCAGAACCCGTATGCCTCAACTCAATTGGCAAGTGCGAAATCAAGCCACAATGCACTCTCGTAATGGCGATTTACCTTACAAAAGTTCGGTGGATGCAATGAGCTACTGGCCCGAGAAAGAAACCGCAGTAGGGGCAAGAATTATCGATGAAGGGCAGTACGAAGTTGTCTCGGCGTTTGGCTTCGACTCACTGTTTGATTTGAAAATCACCCATAACACGAAGCGCTCTTTTACCATATTTGAACAACGCATCTCAAACAAAAACTGGCTTAAACAATGGCCCAAATTAGAAGTTAGAAGTTAGAAGTTAGAAGTTAGAAGTTAGAAGTTAAGAAGTTAAGAAGTTAAGAAGTTAAGCAATAAAAACGAACAAACTAAGAAGAATATCAACACAAAGGCTGCGTAAGAACGCAGCCTTTGTGTTTTTAGGCTAATCAACCGTTAGCGCTGAATCTTGACCGCATCGTGGCTGAGCAAGTTGATCATTGGGTTGTCCGCCAATACTCGCTCTTTCATCCAGTAAGCCACTAGCAAACCGGCGAAGAAGCCTCCCAAGTGCGCAGCGTAATCCACACCTTGGTTCGCCATGATCATTCCAAAGAGGTTAAACCCTAACCATATGATAAAGAAAAGAATCGGCGAGATTTTCTTTTGGAAAACAACAATCATAAACGTCAAGCTTGCGTGGCGGAACCACAACAAGTAAATACCAAAGAAGCCCGCTATCGCGCCACTCGCGCCAACTGATGGGATTAAGCCATCCATATTGGATGCAAAACTCACCAATGAGGCAGCAATCCCACAGAAGAAGTAGAGAGCAAGGTACTTCTTATGCCCTACGGCGTCTTCTATGTTGTCTCCAACCACATACAAAAAGTACATGTTTCCGGCTAAGTGCATAAGGTCGCCATGCAAGAACGTGGCCGTCACGAGTGTCCATAATTCTCTTCCCGCCAAGATGTCCGCTGGCGTCATGGCAAGGTGTTCGATAACCCAATCGGTAGTTTCATAACTGAATGCATACAGAGAAAAAATGATGCAGTTAAGGGCGATGATGATCCAGTTACACCAAGGTAATGTCTTGGGTTTCAAATTGTATTCGACAGGCATTTGAGTCAAGAATTGAAAGAGATACGTTTTCCAGCTGATTTTTTGGTTCAATTCTCCCAAGACTTTACGGAGTTCAGGGCTACGCTCCACCGCTTCCAATTCATCTTTATCAATCCAACTTCCGTCACATGAGCGGCAAATGTCGATTTCATGCTGATAGCTTTGCAATAAATGGTGGCGCTCCATTGGCTTGGCGCAATCTGGGCATAGGTATTCTGATTCACCCAATTCTTCACCAAAATGCTCGCTGTAGCATTCACCTATAGGACCGTCATAGACTTCATCGATCAGTCGGTTCACTTCGTTTTTTTCAAACCAAAGCCCACCACATTCTAAGCAAATATCAATTTCTTCACTTTCGTATTGCGTGGCTTTCAATTGGGAGTTATCACATTTTGGGCACTGCTTAGTCATGGCTATTAACCTCCTTTGATTGAGCCTATCACGACACCATTTTTAGCCAACTCGGTTTTCAGCTGATTGGCACTTTTTGCAATGTACGGCAAGGTTTCGTTTTTCATATCGTCAACCAGCACTTGCAGTTGATCGCCTGCGTATTTCGCCCCTAACCTGCGCGCCATTGCCCTATCTAAAATATCTTCCGATTTGGCATAAAAGCGACGGGCAGCCGTTAGCACTTCATTTGGGGTTTCTAATGTGGTGGGGTTGTATTTCATCGTTTCCCAAATGTATTTACTCATATCTGGGCGATTGTCTTTCATTTCTTGTGCTGGCGGATTTCGAGAAAGGTAATCATTGATATAAGCCTGCAAATCGTTGGTGTTGTCCGTAAGCTCATCATGCAGTGACATGCGAAGATAGTAGTTATCTTCCATTTTACTGTAGGTATCAAAGGTGAGCGCCTGCTGTAAACCACTCTGGGCCGCGAGGTAAACACCGACTATTGTCGACACAATCATAAACATTTGATTGAGCCAAAAGCCTGAGCTTTTTAGCTCTTTATTATCCAACTGCTCTTTAAGTTTCAAAACAACGTCCTTTACTTTTTTATTCGATATTCACTCTTACTTTGCTCAAAACACGACTAAGCGCAACTGAGCATATCAGAGTGAATAAATACTAAATAAAACAAGATATTGTTAAATGACAAAAGTAAGAAATGTTGAAATGAAGCAGGGGAATTTCAAAAGAAATGGAGGAAGCTCGCATAAGTGAAACGTTGGGAGTAGCGTCACGATGACAATCACTTTAAGAAGCTTCCTTGTGGCACGGACATCGTGCCACGTAAAGGGCGTCTACCGTCAACAACTGTAGAGTATGATCCAAGGTATTCGAATTTGTAAAACTTAGCCTTTCTCGGCTTCACGACGCACTGCTTTTAGTAATACCGATGTGTCCATTCTACCTTCACCGGATTCAGACAAAGCCTTATAAGCGTTATTGGTTTTCTCGGTCAATGGCAATTGAAGCCCTTGCTTATTGGCTTCATCTAGACAGAAACCTAAGTCTTTGATCATCCAATCGATGGCGAAACCAAAATCGAATTTGTCTTGCGACATGGTTTCGGCTCGATTCTCCATTTGCCAAGATCCCGCTGCGCCATTCTTCAAGCAATTCACCAAAGTCGGGATATCTAAACCCGACTTTTCAGCCAGAAGTAACCCTTCGGAAAGACCATTAAGCACACCAGCAATACAGATTTGGTTGACCATTTTTGCGCGTTGCCCTTGCCCTACTCTTCCCATCAAAACGGAGGACTTGCCATAAGCATTAAATATTGGCTGTAACGCATCAAACAAAGCTTGGTCGCCGCCACACATGATGGTCAGAACGCCATTTTCAGCCCCCGCCTGCCCGCCCGATACCGGAGCATCCATAAATTGAATACCCGCATTCTTCGAAGCCGTTTCCAGTTCTTCAGCCAATTGAGCAGACGTGGTGGTGTGGTCGACTAAAATCGCGCCTTGCTTCATGTTCACTAGTGCGCCAGATTCACTGGTCGTCATACTACGAACATCATCATCATTACCCACACAAGTTAAAACAACGTCGGCTTCTTTCACGCACTCGGCAACGGTTTCTGCAATGTTGCCTTTGTACTTTTCCTGCCATGCCTGCGCTTTAGCATACGTTCGGTTGAATACGGTAACTTCAAAACCTGCATTCACTAAGTGTCCAGCCATGGGAAAACCCATCACACCTAATCCGATAAAACTCACTTTCATTACAATTCTCCTTGCTTCACTAAATTCTGGCTTTCTGGTCAGTCTATTTATCTCGTCAATTTACTAATAATGTACGGATAACTGAGCTTAACCAATGAATAATCTGAAATACAAAGATAAAAAAACCGAGCACTTAGGCTCGGTTTCTATCAATTAAGGTTGATAATACAGTTCAGCGTTATGGTAAACCTGCTGTACGTCGTCACACTCATCTAGCATGTCCAAGAATTTTTGGAACTTCTCTGCATCTTCGCCTGCGACTGGCGTGTGCGTTTGTGGGACAAACGTAATTTCTTCTACATCCATTGTCAAATCAGGGTATGCGCCTGTTAGAGCTGTCTTCGTTTTAAAGAATTCAGTGTGTGGCGCAAATACCGTAATTACACCGTCTTCCAACTCAACATCAGTAACATCCACATCATCCATCATTAGCGTTTCTAAGATGATTTCGTCATCGTCGCCTTTGAACTGGAATACCGCTTGATGATCAAACATGTGAGAAACAGAGCCTTCAACACCAATTTTCGCACCGGTTTTCACAAAACACTGGCGAATATCTTGGAAAGTACGGTTACCGTTATCCGTTAGACAATCTACGATCACGCTTGTACCGCCAGGTCCAAAACCTTCATAGCGCGCTGGTTGGTAATCTTCACCGCCACCGCCATTCGCTTTATCAAGGGCTTTATCGATAACGTGCGCTGGCACTTGGTCTTTTTTCGCTTTGGTAATCAGATGCTTAAGCGACAGGTTCATGTCTGGGTCTGAACCACCGTTTTTCGCGCATACGTAAATTTCTTTACCGTATTTGGAATAAACTTTAATTTTTGCGCCTGCAGTTTTTGCCATAGAGGCTTTGCGCACTTCAAAACTTCTTCCCATCGGGATGTTCTCTCTGATTCAATTAATGCGAAAGATTGTATACCCAAACCAAGTCAAGATGCTAGATTCAGCGAGATTTGCTTGGCTTTGTTAGGTTTTACAAGGGGCGGCTAAGCCACACCCATAACTCTTTTATACTTTGCTACCGATTGCTCGAATAACTCGACTTCTGATTCCAGCTTCAGTTTCGATTTGTGCTCAACCAACACTTCAGGGCCAGCCTGAGCTTGCTTGATTTTCCACACCAAAAACGAAGCTTGCTTGTCGATTTCTACTTCATTTTTCTCTTCAGAAGGAAGGAGTGAAAGGTTAAACGACATAGTAAGACCTGCATCGATAGTTTGAAAGGGCAAGAATATATCACAGCCTAAGCTGTTAGGTAGAGAGTTACAGGGGAATTCAAAAAGAAAAGTGACAGGAATCAAGAATGGGGGACAAGATGAACCTTGTAATTTAGGGGGGTTCTCCATACCCAGTAATTGCCAGATACCAATATCATGCGAGATGGAATCCAGTGGTATGTATCCGATCAACAGACCAAGAAAGCGATCATTTTGAGTGGTCTAGGCTGGGGAAGATTGCCTGAACATGAAGCAAATCTCGAAAAGATAGACAATAAGTTATTCGAAGTGAAGTCTCAGGAGACAATGCAAATACCTATTTATGTTGCAAAGGTAAAATCAAATTCTTTAGAACCGGTTGGAAATACGATCTGGAACTTTTTCTCTTTAATTAAACAATAAATCTAATGCTTCCCATAAAATTATTTAATAGTAATAATTAAATTATTGAAATGTTATTACATATCAACTTTAACATTATAGATAATAATATTAAATATATAGATTTAAATTCAATACTCATTCAATTTAAATCTACACTTAAAATCTCTCATCTGAATTACGATCACATTTCACCTTGTATTATTTATTGTAAATAACGATCTTTATTCATCTTTCTAAAAGAAAATTCAATTTTATTAATAATCAGCAAGTTAGAGTATTAACTCTAACTTAATATTTACTAGAAATAATCAAAATACACTTAAAATACAGATAGTTACAAAAGAAATCTTATCTCTATTAATATTAATTCATATTCATTCCTTACAGCTCTTATTATCTGTCGACGCTACACTAGTAACTTATTTATCAACAAAACTGAACTCCAATGCTATCAAGTCCTGCCGAATAATATTGCTAAGGAAATTTTCTTTAACACATATTCTCATTCAAATTTCAAGTACCAGAATAGCCTCCGACTAGAGACATTTGTAATAAACCCAGCGTTTTATAAAATGATAATCACTTGGTTAGCAAGCCAATAAAGAATTAGGCTTAAACGCCAAGTAATAAAAGAATAGTCACTTAAAAAATTGAGTTATAAGCCTTACAGGCATCACTCATAAATAATTAAGAGTTTAGCAGTCCTACTTTCTCAAAATTTAGGACCCAAATAGCAATAAGGATAAAAGAATGAATACTAAAATTGGACTTATTCCCTTGCTGGTCGGTATGGCTTTACCGACGACTGCACTTGCACAAGTGGATATTAATAACATCACAGAATCTGGACGCCCTACGTTTGCAGTTGGTGCATTGGGTGCCGCACAACTTAATGCTGATGTGGAAACGCTAAAACAGTACCTAGCAAATACCCCTTCCTACAAATCCACAGGTAACGAAGAATTTGTTGTGGAGCGCCAATGGGTCGACGAGCTTGGCAAAAAGCACACCGTATTTAACCAAACCATTGATGGTATTAAGGTACACAACAGTCAAATTACGTTGCATACCGATGTCACACTTGGAAACGGTTTTGCTCCTGAGAATGAGTCTATCTACGCGGTGTCGGGAACGGTCGCAGTGCCGACAGCATCACCTGCAACATTTGCACCTATACGTATGAGCAATGATGACGGTATACAAGCAAAATCGGTCGTTGAAAGCATTGGTGACGTCGTGACAGAGCCAGAGCTGGCTTACGTGTATCTTCGTGATATTGACGATACGAAATTGGCTTGGCGTATGGAAGTTAAATTCTTCCAGGGGTCTGGGCATTCTTTCGGACACGATCTAGTGTACGTAGATGCACTTACTCATGAAATATTGTCCCGTGAAACCTTAATCCATCAAGCTAAGAACTGGAAAACACACACGTTAGATGGAGGAGACTATCGCAGCCGACCAGGTAGGCTGCTTTGCACTAACCAAGAAGATTGTGGCAACAATCTATCGGCTCAACGAGCACATGATGGTGCGTCGACGGTGTATGACTATTACAAAGAGAGACACAATCGAAATGGTTTAGATGATCGTGATATGACGATGATTTCGAGTGTGGACCTGGGTGTAGCGAATGCGTCGTGGTATTTGGGACAAATGTTCTACGGTAAATCCAGAACAGGCGCCGATTACACAACAGATTTCGATGTCATTGGCCACGAGTTTACTCATGGCGTTATCGATTCAACCGCCGATTTAATTTATCAAAACGCATCGGGCGCGTTAAACGAAGCGTGGGCAGACATTCTAGGGATCTCGGCAGAAGCGTATAAAAATGGCAAAACAACCTCTACTTGGTTGCTAGGTAACGAACTGTATCAAAGGCCAGGGCAAGCGTTGCGCTATATGAACAATCCAACCAAAGATGGGCGTTCTAAAGACTGGTACCCAGAGCGCAGACCTTTTGTAAAAAATCCGGGTCAGAATAATGACAATGGTTGGGTTCACCTAAACTCTGGTATCGCAAACCTTGCCTATGTTCTGTTAGTTGATGGCGGATCCCATCCACGTGGCAAGTCGGACGCGGTTGTTGATGGTATTGGTTTACTTCAAGCGGAAAAAGTATTCTACCGCGCGCTCAACACCTACATGGGTCCAAACACTAATTTCCCTGAAGCTCGTACGGCAACAGCTCAAGCGGCGGCTGACCTATATGGCCAAAGTGCAAAACACTCTGTTGAAACAGCGTGGTGTGCAGTTGGCGTAGGTGAGTGTCCAGCAGCGATACCAACATCGGAAAAGCCAACATCACTTAGTGAAGCAGTAAGCGATATTTCCATTCCTTTGAACGAATGGAAACACTACACGCAAGACTTGGGTGAAGGCTACTCCAAAATGACGATTAAAGCAGAGGGTGGCTTAGGTGATGTAGACCTATACGTAACCTATGGAAAAGAATCGACAGCAACCGCATTCGATTGTGAGTCAAACACCACTTCCAATGCTGAGGAATGTGTTATTACAAACCCGAAAAAGGGCGCTTGGCATATTGATTTATTCGGTTATAAAGCGAGCTCTGGTGTCACGCTAACACTGACTGCAGAATAAGCTTATTCAAGAAAGGCAGCAATTGCTGTCTTTCTTTTCGTACCGCGCACCGTGCGTGCAAACTTTTATGTTTACCTAAATAATCTAAATTGTTATTTAATAACATAACAATTTAGATACTTATATTAATAGCAAACGTTTAAATGGGAATATGGCTATTTATCTCTTATAAACACTAAAGAGAAAATATAATAATCGCATGTGCTTATTTGAATTGTGATCACATTGGAATATGTAAGTTTTCGATAAACCAAGATCCCTGCCATGTTTCTATTTATTTTCAGTTAGTTGGTGAAATTAAAGTTTTTACTCTAAAAACAATTTAGTCATCAGCATATCAACAAGAAGGAAAAGACCTTTAATTTCATAACATTAAAAGAAAAGTACGAATCAAATACGTTTGGTAGACAACGAGAAACACTCCATAACTCATCCAGTATTCGCTAGGCTTAACGCATTATAATTTACATGATTATCAATAAATTCTGAAACCTATAGTCATCAATACTTATAGAGTAGGTAAGATAAAAAAACACAATAGCGATACATAAATACAGTAAAGTTTCAACCCACTAAATGTATTAACTGATTGAACTATTGTTAGCGTAAAATAACTCTAATAGAATCCTCTTCTCCCAATCAGGAGAGGTTCCTTGTTTTATTTTAATCCTGACAAAATAAAACAAGGAATTAACAAAGAGTTTTAATTTAAAGATTTATCATCCAAGAATTATACGTACGTATAGCCTTTTGCACACAACGTAAAGGGGCGGAGTCTGACTAGATAGTAGGCTCCAAACAAACCGAATTCTTAATATTTTTGCCATAAACATAATTATTGGTAGGGAGATTTTTTGTGAAAATAAAACCCATATTAATCGCGATAGGGTTAGCTGTGCCTTTATCTTTCTTTATTTTTAGCGATATATCTAACGATCCAAATACATCGCTAGATACCAATTCTTCTAAAAATTTAAAAGCGAGCAGAAGCTCTGAAGAAAGCAGCATTCTTGACAAACAAGCGGGTCGAAAAAAGCAAGAGAGTGGCAATCATCACGCAGCGAAAATAGATGAACCCATTCATTTAGAAACGCAAAGCAAGAAAAGCGCTCATGAGGAAGAAAAATCGCTTGAGGAAACAAGAGTACATGAAGACAAATCTCATGAGCCAATAAGCTTGGAACAAGCTTGGATAGATGTAAATCCAAGCGAAACACTTGTAAGCATAAGACCTAAAGGTGAAGCCATAGAAAGTATTAAAGCGATTGAGTTTTCGAATGTATCAGAATTCCAATCTCTAAATACAAATGACAACGTGACTCTCAACTTACCGGATAACACTGACATTGATATCGAAGTGGAATCAAACGAATTTCAAAATGAAGGTGTAAGAACTTGGTCGGGGAATTTCAAAATTGATAATCAGAACTACCCAGCCACCTTCACTTTTGGAAGTTCTTCAATTTTTGGTTTTATTGGTCACCCTAATGGTCCAATTAAAATTGAAGGCTCTGGAAACACTGCATGGATTTATGAAGTCCCAGATACTCATGGATACGACTAATTAATAAATGCAGTTCAAATAAAAACAAACTAATTAATTAAAGATACTATTTTAGGATTTAAAATGAAAAAAACGTTATTAGCGGCGATTGTTGCGTCGAGCTTTGTTGCACCACTTGCACACGCAACAACGAATATTGATGTACTGGGTGTTTACACAACAGAAACCGCGCAAAAAATTGACCACATCACTGCTATTCAACATCGTTTCAATGTTGGTAATAAGATTCTTAAGGACAGTAAGCTAGACATAAGAGTCAATCTCGCTGGGCTGAAAGAATACAACTTCGACTCCGAGCCCGGTAGAAAAAAAGAGCAAGATGTTGCTTTGAAAGCGATGACACCTGGATATAACCAGTCCGCGTTGTTCCGCGATATCGAGCAAGTAAGAAAAGATGAAGGCGCGGATATGGTAGCTATGTTCCGCTATCTAGACCTCGACAACTCTCCGGATTACGAACGCACCGCCAATGGTTATAGCATCAGCTGTGGTGTGGCTTGGGTAATACCAGCATTTCATTGGGATGGTGACCAATCTTGGGCGAAAAGCAGAATGTACAGCCATACCTACATTAACGAATGTGGTGGTGATACGTTTATTCACGAATTAGGTCACAACTTTGGTATTTACCACGCACGTGAGCAATACAACAGTTTGCCTCATCTCGAAAGTGGAGCAGAAAAAGATGCTTATGGTTATGGCGTAAACGGGCAATTTGCAACGACAATGGCTTATGGGTACCTTTTCGGTATAAAAGGGCGTTCTTACAATTTCTCTAACCCAGAAGTAGAGTGTAAAGGTCAACCATGTGGTCGCAAAGGGGTAGCAAATGCCGCTCGTGCTATTGGTCTAACCGCACCTAAAATTGCCAATATCTATCAAAGTAAAACCGATGGTACGGATACAGGTAAACCGACTCAGCCAATCGATCCTAAAGAACCCAACAACATCTTTAAAATCGACTCCCCTGTAGCAATTCCAGACCAAGCTCAGGTAGACATTCCTCTTAAGGTGTCCTTCGAAGGCGAGATCACCAAACCAACAATCGCGCTAAACGTGGAACATGAGTTCATTGGTGATTTGTCTATTCGACTTATTGCGCCAGATAATAGCTACTGGATTTTGAAGAAAGCGAACAGTAGAGATCGTGGTGAAAAATACAATGTTACTTTCACCTTGCAAGATATTGAAGGTATCGACTTCAACGGTCAGTGGACACTGCGTGTTACGGATAAGTTCGAACGAGATACTGGCGTAGTTAAAAGCGCCGTTCTAACCCTTAAGTAATCCGTATACCCAAGAACTCTAGAGGTTCTTGGGTATTTTTATTAGAAAGAGTCAGACAAATAACACGCATAAGGAGAAGAAAATGAATTAAGATTTGAATATTAATTTACGTTACTGTATAACATAACAATATTAATTCTGTTGTTTACAGGAAGGCAAACGTTAAACAATGAAATATGTATTTTCATTCTCATTATTGGAATGACATAACTCTGACATTAATTATAGTAATTCCTGAATAGTTATCACATGAAATTAATGAAACGAATGAAAAATACAATTTTAAAATTGGCTCAACTCGTTACTTTGGGATAAAAATAAAGTATAAGTCTTTCAATTACTTATGCTTTAGATATGTAAAAGCGCACAGCAATCCGTTTAATTCATATATCATTAATTCAATTATAAGTTTATATATATCAATAAGTTGAAAATTAAACTCTTATTCAACGCAACATTGATCTCATTTATTCTTAATTTTTTACCCTTATTCATCTTCTGTTCACGTGATTTCTACTAGGGATGATTGCTAGGGGAATGGAAAATATTTTTTACACTCTTTGCTGTATCGCCTATATACCAAGCATATTTCGTTATACACGTACCGTAAAAAAACACCAATAAACATATTAGATAACACCTGTCAACATAATAAGGTTTTCTAAATTCTTCTGAAATTTGTTTTTTCTCACACCATTGATAACAATCTCTGTACTCAGTCACTGATACGGCTGTGTATTTGATTAATTCGAACTTTCTAAAGTGGGATAGGGTTTGGCTCTATTTCTGTTTTCTTTTGATGCTTGAGGAAAATCATATTTTCAACAAACATTAATAAGCTAATTAATAGCTATAGTCACATGACTTATAAAATATAATATTGAGTTATATAAGTGTTCACTTATTTTAGTGGGTATAGGCTTTTTTTAACTTTAATAATTTCGGGAATAAGAAATGAAAGTTAAGTATTTGTTACTCGTCACAGCAATTAGCGCTACAAATTCAATCGCTAGCCAAAACACTATAAATCCAAACGAACCAACAAAAGCTTGGATAACAATTGGTAGCGACGCAATTCAACACTTTACAACAGCGCAAGAACACAAAGGGTTGGCTTTTTCATCTCAAACAGTACAAGGCGTTAATGGCATTACCGTATCGGAGATTAATACCGCCGATATAAACAATTTGAGTGAGCTCATGCACCATGAATTCAAACGCTGTGGTGGATTCTTTTATCACGATTCGTTTGAAGAAGCGCAGGCATACGCGAAACAAGCCGCGAATGCGAATCAGAGCTTTGCCAATTTTGCAGCCGTTAACTACACCATCGATAACGAGTCTGTCACCAATGCGATGATGTCAGAAACGTCACAGCAAAACCTAACCAATACCGTCAATACATTATCCAATTACTACGATCGTTATTATACGTCTCAGTCGGGTTACGACGCTGCAAAATGGATAAAGGATCATTGGGTTCAACTTTCGCAGGCACGCAGTGATATCAGTGTGGAATTTTTTAATCACAGCTGGAAACAACCTTCTGTTATCGCAACGATAAATGGTACAACTCTTGCCGACGAAATCGTCGTTATCGGCGGGCACCTAGACTCCATCAATACACGAAGCCCAGGTAACGAATCCGCCCCAGGTGCGGACGATAATGCTTCTGGTATTTCTGTTCTCACTGAAACGCTAAACGCGATCGTTAAAAGCGGATTTAAGCCTAAGCGTACCGTTAAAATCATCGGTTATGCCGCAGAAGAAGTCGGGCTACGAGGTTCTAAAGCCATCGCCCAGTCTTACAAAAGCTCTGGTAAGAATGTGGTGGGTGTCGCTCAGTTTGATATGACGGGCTATAAGGGGACATTTAATCGCGACATCGTACTCATCACTGACTACACCAATTCAGGACAAAACCAGTTTATTCGAAACCTGATCAACAAATACTTGCCGAATATGACGCACGGTAATTCGCAGTGTGGTTACGCGTGTTCCGACCACGCCTCTTGGTACAATGAGGGCTTCCCTGCTTCTATGCCAGCTGAAGCAAATTTCCACGATTCGAACCCACTCATCCATACAGCAAATGATACCCAATTTGACTCAAGCCATGCGATTAAGTTTGCCAAACTGTCCGTTGCCTTCATTTCTGAACTCGCTAAAGGTACGATTGCAGGAACCCCTCCACCACCGCCACCTACTGGCGAAAACGAACTGCAAAATGGTGTGGCAAAAACCAACATATCTGGGGTAGCTAAAGCGCAAAACTTTTATACGTTTAACGTTCCAGCAGGGGCTTCCAACCTGAAATTCACAACATCAGGCGGAACTGGCGATGCAGATTTATACGTAAAATTTGGCTCCAAGCCAACACTTAACAGTTATGACTGTAAAAGCACCAACAGTTCAAACAATGAACAATGCCAAATTCCAAACGCACAAGCGGGAACCTACCATGTGATGGTCGAGGCTTGGTCTTCGATATCTGGCGTATCTCTTACAGCAAGCTATACCGACAGCGGTAACCCACCGCCTACAGGCATTGAACCCATTAACGAAACGGCTACTAATATTTCTGTTTCTCGTGGTCAGTGGCAACGCTACACCCAAACACTAGGCGAAGGTTATTCAAACCTAACCGTCACGATATCGGGTGGATCAGGCGATGCAGATCTGTACGTTCGCCATGGCGCTCAATCTACGTTTGGGCAACACGACTGCCGACCTTACCTCAATGGGAATAATGAAAACTGCCCAATCACGTCACCGCAATCTGGCGTTTGGCATATCGACATCTACGGATATTCAACAACGACAGGGCTAACGCTCAATATCAAAGCCACACCATAAAATAGTGGCGCTTCACTGCCCTTTTCGAATCGGAAAAGGGCAGATTAAACACATCCAAATTTGATGAGTTTGTCATTGCATGAACTATTTCCTATGCCGTTTTAGTTAATAGAACAGCATGAATAAGCACATCAAATTAATACTGAAATAGATAATAAAATCTTTGGTATTAATGGAATAACGTCTCTTTTTAAATAAAAGAATACGTATAAGGAAACCATGAATATTCATGGTGGATGGAATGTTGGAGATATCCAGCGATCCTTTAAATACAGGAAAATAAATCATGAAGTTTAAAATAGGAATTATCCCCTTAGTGGTCGGTATTACATTATCGACCTCTGCTTTCGCACAGATGGAAATAAAAACAGCGACAGATACTGGGCGACCTTCATTTGTCACTGGGAACTTAGGTAATGCAACTGCAGGTGCTGAAGTTCAGGCGTTAAAGCAAATTCTGGCCAGCAACCCATCGTATAAGTCGACGGGAAGCGAAGAATTTGAAGTTTCTCGCCAATGGGTTGATGAACTGGGGAAAAAGCACACGTTTTTTGATCAGAAAATTAATGGCATTAAAGTCTATGGCAACAGTATTGCTTTGCACACAGAAGTCAGCAATAACGCTAACGGCTTGCTGAACAATGCCCCTGTTTATGCGGTAACAGGCGCACTCGCGGTTTCTTCTGCTCCGGCTTCGGCTGCGTTTGCCACCAAGCAAAGTAATGACAATGGTAAACAGGCTCGCTCAGTTGGAGAAAGTATTGGCTCAGTTCAAACACAACCTGAACTGGCTTACATCTACTTGCCGGATCAAGACGAAGCAAAACTCGCTTGGCGTATGGAAGTCGTCTACTTTGCAGGTGCTGGACCATTTGGTCGTGACATAGTTTACATTGATGCCGCAACCAATGAAGTGCTCGCACGACATGCACAGGTACACTCGGCAAAGAGTTGGAAAACGTACACCCTTAACGGCGGTAATCAAAACTCTGCACCAGGGCAACTGCTTTGTACGAACAACCAAAATTGTGGCGGCAACGCTGCGGCGCAACGCGCTCATGATGGTGCAGCAACAGTTTACGATTATTACCAACAGCGACATGGTCGTGACAGCCTCAACAACAACGGGATGACGTTGGTATCCAGTGTCGACCTTGGTGAGCAAAATGCGTATTGGACTGGTTCGCAAATGCTTTATGGTCAAGCTGGTGGCGGGGTTGATTACGATTTCACCTCAGATTTCGACATCATTGGTCACGAGTTTACGCACGGTGTCACCAACTTCTCTGCCCGTCTTGTTTACCAAAATGCACCTGGTGCATTGAATGAAGCATGGTCAGATATTCTTGGTCTATCCGCAGAAGCGTTCAAAAATGGTACAACGACATCCAGCTGGTTACTAGGCGACGGTTTGTACAACCAACCCGGTAAAGCTTTCCGCTACATGAACGATCCCACCAAAGATAATTACTCAAAAGACTGGTACCCAGAACGCATACCGTTCAGCAATAATCCTAACAGAGACAACGATTATGGCGGCGTACACGGCAACTCCGGTATTGCGAACTTAGCGTACGTATTGCTTGTAGACGGTGGAACACACCCTCGCGGAAAATCCAATGCACAAGTGCCAGGCATCGGTATGCTCAAAGCTGAGAAAATCTTCTATCGCGCGCTGGTCACCTACATGAACCAAAACACCAACTTCTCGGGTGCTAGAACAGCAACCGCTCAAGCAGCGCAAGACCTGTATGGCGCAACAGAGAAAAACGCTGTTGAAACCGCTTGGTGTGCCGTTGGTGTGGGCGATTGCCCTACAACAACACCGCCTCCACCGCCCCCTACTGGCGATAACGAACTGCAAAATGGCGTTCCTGTAACGGGGATTTCAGGCGCAGCGAAAGATCAGAAATTCTACACATTCCAAGTTCCTGCGGGCGCGACAAACTTGCGTTTCGTTACAATGGGCGGCTCGGGTGATGCGGACCTTTACGTAAAATTCGGCTCCAAGCCATCGCTAAGCACTTACGATTGTAAGAGCACCACCAGCTCAAGCAACGAAACCTGTGCGATCAGCAATATCCAAACGGGCACTTACCATGTCATGGTTGAAGCTTGGAATCAGATAAGTGGCGTAACTTTAACTGCCAGCTATGATGGTGGTACAACACCTCCGCCGCCACCTAGCGGACCAACACCAATCTACGACACACTGGGCAACATCTCTGTTGGCGGTGGTCAGTGGCAACGCTTCACTCAAGAATTAGGTACGGGCTATTCAACCATGACGATTACCACGTCTGGCGGGTATGGTGATGTCGATTTGTATGTTAGAAAAGGTTCCGACCCTACACTCTACCAATACGACTGCCGTCCTTGGAAAAATGGCAACAATGAATCTTGTACGTTTACCAACCCTGGTGCAGGCACTTGGCACATCGGTATTTACGGTTACTACAATAGCTCTGGCGTCACATTAACGCTGACAGCAGAATAGACAGTAAACAACTCGTAAGATAAAAAATCCAAAATGTAATTTGAGAGGGGCAGTAAAGCCCCTCTTTTCTGTTATCAAACCCAACCCATCGAATTTATCTATCAAAGCTATAAATATAATCGAATATACCTTTCAAAGTGTAAAGGGTAGCCTTAACTTGTTCTTAATTAACCCTGATTTAAATAGGGATTATGTAGTCGATGTACTAGATTATTAATGGCTATGTTTCTTTGTTTTCGGATTGTCCTATGGTCAACGAATTCATCTAAAAAAATACACTGTAAGGAATATATTATGAGTAAGAAGCTAACGACCGCAGCAGGTTGCCCTGTTGCACATAACCAGAATGTTATGACCGCTGGCCCGCGAGGACCGCAACTTCTTCAAGATGTTTGGTTTTTGGAGAAACTGGCTCATTTTGACCGTGAAGTAATCCCTGAAAGGCGTATGCACGCCAAAGGATCTGGCGCTTACGGCACCTTCACAGTGACACATGATATTACTCAATACACTCGGGCAAAAATCTTCTCAGAAGTAGGGAAAAAGACCGACTTGTTCGCACGTTTTACTACCGTCGCCGGAGAACGAGGCGCAGCAGACGCAGAACGGGATATTCGTGGTTTCGCGCTTAAGTTTTACACCGAGGAAGGCAACTGGGATTTGGTTGGAAATAACACCCCTGTGTTCTTTTTACGAGACCCTCTAAAGTTCCCCGATTTGAACCACGCGGTAAAACGCGACCCAAGAACCAATATGCGAAGCGCAGTAAATAACTGGGACTTTTGGACATCTTTGCCTGAAGCTTTCCACCAAGTCACCATAGTTATGAGTGACCGAGGCATTCCTGCCAGCTACCGTCACATGCATGGTTTCGGGAGCCATACGTTCAGTTTTATTAATGCAGACAGTGAACGTTACTGGGTGAAATTCCACTTTAAAACACATCAGGGCATCAAAAACTTAACCGACGAAGAAGCCACCATTTTGTGTGGACGAGATAGAGAAAGCCATCACCGCGATCTTTATGACAACATCGAAAACGGAAACACGCCTAAATGGACCATGTACGTTCAAATCATGCCGGAGCTGGAAGCCGATGAGGTCAATTTCAACCCATTCGATTTGACCCGCGTGTGGTCTCAGAAAGATTATCCGTTGATCGAAGTGGGCGAGCTGGAACTTAATCGCAACCCAGAAAACTTCCACGCAGAAGTTGAACAGTCGGCATTTAACCCAGCTTCCATTGTTCCGGGTATTGGTTTTTCCCCAGATAAAATGCTTCAAGGTCGTTTGTTCTCTTACGGTGATGCGCAGCGTTATCGTTTAGGGGTAAACCACCATCAGATCCCTGTGAATGCGCCAAGATGCCCAGTGCACAGCTACCACCGTGATGGTGCGATGAGAGTCGATGGCAACTACGGTTCCACCATTGGTTATCAGCCAAATTCACAACAAGAGTGGGAAGAGCAACCCGATTACTCCGAGCCACCGTTGCGTATTTCTGGTCATGCGGATCATTACGACCACCGTGTAGACGAAGATTACTTTACTCAGGCCGGCGATCTTTTCCGCCTGATGGATGAGCAAGAGCGACAACGTTTGTTTGATAACACCGCCCGTTCCATCAAAGGGGTACCCGACTTCATACAGCAACGTCATATTGACCACGCGTATCAAGCAGACAAGGCATACGGTGAAGGGTTAGAGAAAGCCATTAAAAAAGCAAACGCATCATAATAAACGCCGTGTTCCTAAATCAGAAAAGAGAAACCAGAAAGGAGAACGCCATGAGCGAACAAGATTTTATGACACTATTTAACACCACGGATCTGTTTATCTTTTACTAATCCGACAAGTTAATTAACGAACCATTAGAAACGCAAACAGCCTGACAAATTCAGGCTGTTTTTTTGGGTGAGGCATTAGGTGAGGTTGGACAGAATCAAAATTTCATACCAAATGTGGCACTCAGCTGAGTCACATTGACACCGTCCATTTTGCTTCTATCAGCGCCGAAATCGACATAAAAGCCATAGTTGGTCGAGAACCGTATACCCGCTCCGCCGTATGCGGCAGATTCGTTCACTTTTTGGGTCGTCGTGGTACCTTCAATTCGATGGTTGGCATAACCCACTTCAATGTAAGGTTTGATAAATGAACCATCGGATAACACGTAAGAGTACCCTAGTTCTCCCCCTGCTTTTAAGGTGTGCCCTTTCAGCTCATCTTTAGTGTTGTTCTCGTAAGACGCCTTTAACGCGGCAAACCCATTGAAGTTGTATGTGGTTTCCAATCTCAACCCAGAGCCTGCATCTTCTGTAATTGAGAACCCTCCAAGGCTCGCTGAATAATCGGTATCAGAATACCCCGCACCAAGGCTCCAACCTTCCAATCGATTAAAATCTTGAGCACTCGCAAAGCCAGACATCAAACCGACGATGAGAACCAAGCCACTACGTAATTTCTTCATAATTCCACTACCCATTTTTCTTTTAGAATCCGGTTTTATATTCACGCAACTTTACTAAATTCCTGACTCCACCTCACAGTTTTTCATTGATGAGTCATGGTATTGCGACCCACCTCTACCGCCATAAATGCAAGTACATCTCAAAAGAACGAGTAAAGCGGTAACGATCAGACATTTATGTAAAATCAAACAATTGCAAAATCTAAACACCCGCAACGCAGAAAAAATCAGACCTCAGCAATCCTGATCGCCTGCTTCAATTTTATTGATTGGATTTGAATCAAAGAGTGTTGCTAGCATGCTCACAGCTATCAGTATTCTTACAAAATTAAAAAGGAGTGAGATCCGCATGTCAGACCCAATCTCCACAACGATAAAAGCGCCGCCTTCACCCGACGCTTCGCCATCAGAAAAAAAAGCAAAGAATCTTAGGGTAGCCGCAGGTATTACTCTATTCAGTGTATTAACTGGCATCGTAGTCGCGCAATTTCAGTCGACTCAGCTCGCATCTGTTGCGGCACTAACGGTGTTTTGCATAGGCTTGTGGGCGACGGTCGTCGTGCCGGAATATTGGACGGCATTGAGCTTTTTTCTTATCGCCATCGTTTTCAATATTGCACCCGCTTCCGTTGCGCTTTCTGGATTTCAATCCTCTACGTTCTGGTTATTGTTTGCTGGGTTGGTTCTTGGAGCCGCGTTCAAACATACAGGGCTGGGAAAGCGCATCGCCCATTTGCTCGCTTCTGCGCTAGGTACGCGCTATAACACCATAATTTGGCGGATTGTCATTTTCGGTATTGCACTCGCCTTTATCATGCCATCTTCCATGGGCAGAATAGCGCTCTTACTCCCTATAATTATGGCGTTATCGGAGCAAATGGGATACCAAAGTGATTCTAAAGGACGCATTGGTATGATTACCGCCACGGCTTTTGGAACTTGGTTACCTGCTTTCACCATTTTACCCGCCAACGCGCCCAATATGATCCTTGTGGGTATGGCTGAAAACCTTCACGGTTTGCAACTTTCCTACTGGGATTACTTGCTGATCCACTTCCCTGTGTTAGGTGCGCTGAAAGGTGTGGTATTGGTTTTGTTGATTTTAAAAATGTTTCCTTCCGACGATCCAAAGCACACAACAAAAGAAACGGTCTCTTTGCCCTCTGTAACAAAGGATGAGAAAACGCTGGCTTACATTATTTTGGGTTGTTTGGTCATGTGGCTAACAGACGGCATTCACCATATTTCTCCGGGATGGATTGGGCTTGCTGGTGCGGTGATTTGTTTATGCCCATTTTTGAATTTAACCACCAAAGCCAGTTTTCAAGCCGATTTGAACTACAACTCTCTTTTCTTCGTGGCGGGTATTATTGGCTTGGGTGCGGTCATTGCGCAGTCTGGCTTAGGGGAAACGCTAATCGCAGCTCTGGGTGATAGCGTGCAGTTTTCACCGCGGGAACAACTGCAAAGTATAGTTTCGCTGACGTTCATCTCAACGATTGTTGCTATTACCACCAGCTTGCCTGGGGTTCCAGCGGTAATGACCCCCATTGCAGGCGACCTTGCACTATCCACTGGTTTGCCTATCGCCACCGTTTTGATGACACAGGTTTTTGCCTTCTCCAACATTTTATTGCCGTACCAAGCTCCTCCGCTAGTCACAGCAATACAAATGGGTAAGTTACCCATCGCAGCCATCAGTAAGTTATGTTTGGTCCTATTTTTCATCACAGTCGTGGTTCTTTTACCGCTCGATCTATTATGGTGGCGTCTTATCGGTCTATTCTGAAGTAGGTCATGTTGGCAAAAAGAGGAGGGAGAAGGGGTAATGGACAACCACCAACTACGAACGTTTGTCGTCGTCGCTCAAGAAGGCAGTATTACACGCGCGGCAGAGCGGCTTTTTTTGAGTCAACCAGCCATAAGTGCGCACATTAAAGCGCTAGAGTCGTCTTTAGATCTCACGTTGTTTGAACGCACGCCTCAAGGTATGCGACTCACCTTAGATGGCCAGCGAATTTTGCTTAAAGCAGAAGAAACGCTACAAGCGCATCAAGACTTGGTCGAAGAAGCACGCAAGATCAAAGGGCAAATAGCGGGAGTGATCCAAGTTGGCGCAACCAGTCATACTGATCCCAAAACACTTGGGAAAATCATGATATATGTTGCTGAGCATTTCCCAGAAGTTGACGTAAAGCTGCAACATCTTTCAACGCAAGACATTGTCGCTGGTATTCGAAGCGGCGACTTGGATGCTGGTATTTATAATGAATTCGGTGAAGCGCCAGAAGATTTTTTCTCTGCAGAGCTGTCTAAAATAAGGTTACTACTCGCTTCGTCCCCACATTTCCCTCAGCTCTACTCTCCTGTTGACTGGCAAGCGTTGCAGCACATCCCTTGGATTTACCCCGGTGAAGATACGTGCTGCGGAAAAGCCGCTGAACATTTATTCAAACAACGTGGCTTTCGCCCTAAAAAACTGATTCATGCCGATAGGGAAAAAGTCACTCGCACCTTAATTGCCGGTGGTCTTGGTATAGGGTTGGTTCACGACAAACCTCATTCTCAACCTCAATCAAGCGAACAAACAGACGACATCGTTATTCTGGATGACATATCCCTAAGAATCAGAACATTACTCGTTTGCAAGAAATCTCGCCAAACCGATCCGGTACTCCACTCGTTGATAGACTCTATGGTTGGTAATCACAGCTCTAGGTAACAGTATGTCTTTGATCCCTTTATTTTCTCAACAATGGGAAGTACTTACGTAGATGGTCTAACCTATAATTCAGGTGATTTTAAAAAGGAGTCATATTTATGATGGACAATATTTCGTTAGAACAAATCTACGAAAAAGCGTTAGAACTCGTTCTGACATTCGGACCTAAGCTCATTCTTGCATTTTTGGTCTTGGTCATTGGTTGGTGGTTAATTGGGAAAGTAACCAAAGGTGTTGACGTTGCATTAGAGCGTGTTCGCTTAGAACAAGGGCTAAGAAGTTTCCTCTGCTCACTTGCCTCGGTCATTCTTAAAATTCTGCTCATTATCTCTGTCGCTTCGATGATAGGGGTCGAGACCACGTCCTTCATCGCTATGCTGGGTGCCGCAGGTTTAGCCGTAGGTATGGCGCTGCAAGGGAGCTTGTCTAACTTTGCTGGTGGCGTACTCATTCTGTTCTTCAAGCCTTTCAAAATAGGCGATGTAATTGAAGCGCAAGGTCACATGGGTAAAGTGGTTGATATACAAATTTTTGTTACTGTATTAATCACTTACGATAATCAAAGAATCATTATTCCTAATGGTATGCTTTCTAATGGAACGGTTAAAAACCTCTTCTGTGAAGAGAATCGCCGCGTCGATATTGAATTTGGTATCAGCTACGGTGACGACGTACGTAAAGCGCGCGAAGTTCTCATGAAAGTATTGGCCGATTACGACCTTGTATTGGACGATCCTGAGCCACTTGTTCACGTTAGCCAACACGGCGACAGCCATGTCGGTATGCTGGTTTGGGCTTGGGTGAAATCTGACGATTACTGGCCTGTGTATTTCAGCTTGTACGAGCGCGTGAAAATCGCCTTCGACGAACAAGGCATCACTATCCCGTTCCCTCAGCGCGATGTGCATGTTCATCAGTTCCCAGGCAAGCAAGCGTCTTAAATTGCTGAGGTCTGTTGACCTTTCGAGATACGTTCTAATAACACGCCAGCATTTTGCTGGCGTGTTGGTTTTTGTAACCGAACTCTAGATGCTTGGGTATAATACACCACCACTTTCAAGTAGATGAGCCCCCATGAGCCTCGCGTTAAAATACGAAAAAGACTGCATTGAATTCATAACGAAAGAAATGGTCACCGACTCTGCCCACGACCTGCAGCATATTTTTCGAGTCGTCAAAACAGCGAAGTCGCTAGCAGACAAAGAGCAAGCCGACATCAATATTGTTTTACCTGCCGCTTATCTACACGACTGCTTCACCTACCCTAAAGATCATCCAGAACGTCATCTAAGTGCTCAGATAGCCGCAGACAAAGCGTGCGAGTTTTTGCGCTCCATCGAATACCCATCGCATTACTTAGACGACATTCACCACGCCATTATGGCGCACAGTTTCAGTGCGGAACTCACACCCAAAACCAAAGAAGCCAAAGTGGTTCAGGATGCCGACAGGTTAGATGCGTTGGGTGCCATTGGAGTAACACGGTGCATTCAAGTCAGCAGCGCGTTCGGTTCAGATTTATATCATCCTGATGACATGTTTGCCCAACATCGGCCACTTGATGATAAACGCTATACCATCGATCATTTTGAAGTGAAGCTGTTCAAAATTGCAGAAACAATGAATACCCTATCAGCGAAAAAAGAAGCTCAAAAACGCGTGGCGTTTATGAAAAGTTACCTCTTGCAACTGCAAAACGAAGCGGAATAAACATGTCTGAAACAGATAAAGTCATCACAGAGCTCAAGCGCCAACTTAAAATCAGTGGGGTTAAATACACAGATGTAGCCCAAGCCCTGTCCCTCACTGAAGGCTCCGTCAAGCGCTTACTTGCCTCTGGTAATCAAATCAGTTTGGAGCGCTTGAACGCCATTTGTGAGTTGATTGATATGGATATGGCCGAACTGTTTAAACTTGCATCGCCAACGCAGGCACTTACTGCATTAACTTATGAACAAGAAAAACAACTCGTCGATGACAAAGCGTTATTACTGGTGGCGGTTTGTGTTGTGAACGGCTATCAGTTTGAAGAAATTCTTAATCAATATGAATTCACTCAACCTGAGCTTATTAAATACCTCGTCCAATTGGATAAATTGGATATCATCGAGCTGCTTCCAAACAATAGGCTAAAACTTAAGCTCTCTCCCACGTTCTCATGGATTGCTGGCGGACCTATTCAGCGCTTTTTCCAACAACAAGTTCAAGACGAATTCTTCCGCAGTCACTTTTCTGGTGAAGATGAAAAACTGATGATGGCTACGGGTTTAATGTCTATCCCTAGTAACAAGAAAATTCAGAAGCGCATCGATAAACTCGTTTCCGATTTTTACACCGCCTGCCGTGATGATGGTGAACTGAACTTGGACGATCGCCATGGAACATCGATGATCGTTGGGATTCGTCATTGGAGCCTCCCACAATTTAAACGCCACGAAAGACCTAAAAAGTAACCATAACCGAATCAAAAGTTACGTATTATGTAACTCCATTTGTTTTTATTTTAAATCTGGTATTAATACAGCACATTAACCTCATGCACTAAGGCACTGCTCACTTCTTAAGGCAGTGTCTATTTCTAAAAATACTGTCTATTTCTAAAGGCAGTCTATGAGGTTTACATGCACACTTATCTAAGACTCATCAGCTCTCTATTCAGCCGCTTGCTTTATCGTATCCGCGTAAATGGCAAAAAACACATTCCGCAAAATGGAGCTGCACTGATCGTGGCTAACCACGTCAGCTACATAGACGCACTGATTCTTATGGGCTTGGCGAATCGACCAATTCGCTTCGTAATGGACAAGAGTTTAAGTGAGCTCCCCGTTCTTAAATACTTTTTCCGTCATGCCGGTGTCATCCCTATCTGCTCTCCGAAGCAGTGCTTAAAAACCTACAACCAAGCTTTTGATCAAATTGATGAGGCATTAAATCAAGGCCAATTAGTGTGCATCTTTCCAGAAGGACGCATCACTAAAAATGGTCAAGTAAACGAATTCAGACCGGGCGTGGAACGTATTTTGGCAAGTAATCCCGTACCTGTTGTCCCTGTTGCATTGAAAGGGCTTTGGGGGTCGTTTTTCTCGCATAAAGATGGGCACGCGTTCACCCATCTACCAAAACGATTTTGGTCAAAACTGGAAATCAACATCGGTAAGAGCGTGAATGGAGCATCAGCAAGCCGTTCTCTACTCCAGCACCGCGTTGAAACATTGATAGCTCGGTAATCTGGAAGGGAAACTGTTCACTTTAAACGGTTGACTTACCTACAACATCACAGATTTTATACCCAATTTGAAGCATAATAATATACCCAAATACCTTCATGATGACGGGTTCAGCAAGAGTTACTTGGTTTTCAGGCAAGGCATCGATATGACGATCTAGTTATTCTAAATCTAATATAGATAACGAAGCATGGAAACCAAGTAAACTTGCCCTTTGGGAGCCAATTTTCTTATTAATTTCATCGTCAAAAAACTTGGAAAGGACGAGTCATTACACTGCGTTATTTTCCTTGAACTAAATAAGAAAATTAGGCTCTGAATCCAGCATCTTGAGGGCATTTGGGTATAACGTCACATGTATTAACTCAAGGTCGCTGGTATACAGGTATCGTTGAGCAAGCAGGAGTACAGGAGACCGCAATGAAAATCATCATTTTACATGGCTTATATATGCACGGTTTGGTCATGCAGCCGCTGAGCCAACGCCTTAGAAAACTCGGGTATGAAACCCAAGTTATCAGCTATAACTCCGTTTCTATCGATGAAGATAAATTATTCCACTCAATTGATTCAGCACTAGATCGAACACAAAAAAATGTGCTGGTCGGGCACAGCCTTGGTGGTGTGGTGATTAAAAACTACTTAGCCTCTCGCTCTCCTTCGCCTTCGCTTGTTTCCCATGTCGTTGCCGTTGGCTCGCCACTTAAAGGGGCATCTATTATTTGCAAAATTCAAGAGTTAGGTCTGGGCGCTATGTTGGGTAACGCCCCCGAATTTGGATTGAAAAAGCACGACGATGTATGGGGCTACCCACAAAAATTGGGCAGTATTGCCGGAACAATCCCCCTTGGCATGCGACCTTTATTGTTAATGGATAACGATACGTTATCTGATGGCACCGTGACGGTAGAAGAAACACAAATTGAAGGCATGACCGATCATTTACAAACCAAATCTAGCCACACCAGCATGATTTACAACCACTACCTTCCAAATCAGATCGATCACTTTATCCAGCAAGACCAATTCCGTCATACTCATTAGGGGGGAATCCCCCTTTGATGCGAGAGAACTTTTGTAACGAGTCCCCCAAGAGCATACTTATTAACAAAGTCACTCCTCTGCATTTCGTTTTCACCTTATATGCAAACACAACGTGATAAACAATAGTCGTCGATAAGCTGTACCAAAGACCATGTCGGAATTTAACTGCGTATCACCCAATCTGTAATTCGATTTTATGGTGAGCCTAACCATGTAGAAGAAAAGAGACACGAAAAAATTAAAGCATAACATACTAATTAAATGGAAATTTACCGTCCGTCGTTTAGCTCGCAAATTTATAAAGCGCATCTAATAATAAGAAATAAGATGCATTAACATTGGGAGCTCAACACAAAAGGACTTCAAAAATGAAAAAACTCGCTCTCCTCATCTCTTCATCTCTCTTACTAACAGCTTGTGGTGGAGGCGGCAGTGGTGATGGTGTATCAACAACGTCCAGTAATGGCAAAACAAAAATCACCGCAGAAAGCATAAACAATATGTCTACTGGCATTAGCAATATTGATTTTGATACTGCTCTTAACGTGGCCAATAGTTTTCGTAGCAACGGAAGCCAGGGAATTTCTCCCGCAGCGAATCAATTGGATAAAACTACAGCGTGTTTCAATGGTTCGGGAGATGTTGTTTTAACAACTAGCGGTAATGAAGATACCAACAATGGTAGCCTATCAATCAATAGCTGTAGCTTATCGTATGATCTAAATATCAAGGTTAACGGCAAGCTTAACTATTCTAAGGTAGGGAGCGCGTACACCCTCAGTGGATTCTTTAGTATTACAGATGAAAATAAAGCCGAGGAATTACTGTCTTTCAAAAATATTGACTTCAAGTATACCGATCCAATCTTAGCGTTTAGTTCTACTATATCAGCAGGTGGTGAGACTCATGGAGTTACCATTAAGAATTCCAATAATAGCGATACTGCAATTTCTACAACGAGCATAAAGGTTGAAGGGGCAGCAGGAACATGGTTCCAAATCGATCAAACTACAAATACTCAATCAGACACGTTAACCAGTTGCAAACTTACTCAAAGTTCAAATCTTAGCTTTGCAGAAAGCGACGTGTGTAACTAATTCTAACGGCTGATTTGTTTGGAAATATAACGCCAGACCTAATCAACAAATAACTTTGCTCGCTAAGTTTACCTCGAGTACAAAGGAAAATGAGTAAAGGGGATTTACATTGTAAATCCCCTTTTTCTAATCACATTACTAATCATTCTACTTTGAAGTACTTCGTACTCTTTTGCTTCATCGCGATCAACGGTGCGACCAAGCACACCGCACCGCACCCCAGAAGAACTGCCGTATTTCCAAACCACCCTGTAAGGGGAGCAATGGCTAACAGCCCTAATGGCGCGAAACCATAAGAACACAGGAAATCAATGGAAGAGATACGGGCTAGCTTGTCTTTGGGGATTTCTTTTTGCAAAGAAGAGAACCAAATAACATTAAAGATTTCTATACCGACACCTGCAACAAAATAAGCCACAACGGGCAAAAGCACAGAGTGATCAAATAAAAGGCTCAACGGCACAACACCGTAAACAGCGAGACCAATCAAAGCCCACCAGCCTTGAGGGTGAAACGTAAAACGCCCAAGAAGAACAGCACCCGTCAGCCCGCCCAATGCGTAAGCGGTCATGGAATAAGTGAGAAGGCTAGAATCGCCAAAATTCGCTTTTGAAATCGTTGGAAGGAGAACGCTGGTGGCGGAATACCCAGCCGCAATCACAATGGTTAGCGCTACCAAACTTACTATAAACCAAGGATGACGCTTCGCCTCTTCTAGCGCTTCTCGCATATCAAACCACATTGAAGAAACATGCAGCGAATCGGATTCTCTATGCCTTTTTTGTTCTGCAACCCAAGGGGGAACAAAGGCACTGACTAGCCAGCCAAAGATAAGAAGGGCAAATCCACTGTGAAGTCCTTGCCAGATAGCCAGCGCGGTTACAGCAGCCGGTCCGGCTAATGTCACCACACGAATGGATAAACTCATTGCTGCATTGGCGGGTTGCAATTGTTCGGGTTCAATAACTTTGGGAACCAGTGCTTGAAAAGCGGGGCGGCATGCACCTTGCCCAAAGCCCGAAAGCATCGCGCCTGCAATCAAAAGGCTGATACTTGAACCGTGCTTTGTATCGATAGGTAAAGAAAGCAGAGTAAGCACGATACCAACGGCAGCAATGAGGCTGGCGATGAGCACAACACCTCGGCACGAATACCTGTCAGCAAAAATGCCTCCAAGCAATACTCCCACCAAAAAACCACCTGTTCGAAATGCCAACGCAATTCCCAGCTGCGCAGTCGTCAGCATATCTTGGGTCATGGCGTAGCCAAGCAAAAATGGGAGCCCCCATGTCGCAAATCCTGATGTTGTGCTGCCGAGCCAAAGCCTGACAAATGCCCCGTTTCTCACTATCGTTAACACGTGTTCTCCAAATCTTTTCTTTTACCTAAGTAAAATCGATACGCCTTGATAGAAGCGTTAACTGGGTTATTTAGCAATCATTGTTACACTATTACATGATGGTGATATGGAATGCCCCGATATCGAGTAGGTACGCAGCGTCAGGCATTAAATTAGGTAAGGCAGCTTTGTTCGGTATTTTTCGAAGTAAACAAACAAAAAGCCGCACTTAGGCGGCTCACTTGATGTTGATATTCAACGTTTAAGAATCACTTAATCGCCAAGCCTTTTCCGTTCAAATAACCTTTAATGTGAGGTCGAGATTCTCCTGAAAGTTTACCCGTAATTTGCTCCGACCACGTCACGCTTTTATTATTACCGCTTCGGCTTGAGTAGTAATCCAACATGGTTTGGTCGTACTCACCCACTTTGTTTTTATCTAATGGCTGATACGTGTTTTCATGAAAAATCACATCTGGGCTTAACCGAGGTTTCACTTCAGGATTTTGGTCGGGGTGTCCTAAACACATTCCAAATAAAACCGCAGTATGAGGTGGTAACTCCAGCAGTTCATCCACTTCTTGAGCACAGTTTCTTAATCCGCCAATGTATACACCACCCAGACCCATAGATTCCGCAGCTAACATGCAATTTTGAGCCATAATTCCGGCATCTACAGCGCCTATTAGAGTCAGTTCGGTAAACTCTGGTTTAACGTTCTCGTTCAATTCAACATGGCGTTGGAAATCAATACAAAACACCAGGAATTCCGGCGCCGAACCGACATATTTTTGGCCACCAGAAAACGTCACCAAAGCCTCACGCTTTACAGGATCAGTTACGCGAATAATGGAGTTTACCTGCAGTAAACTGGAAGAAGACGCCGCAATACCTGCACGAATGATGGTATCAAGCTGTTCTTTGGTCACGGCTTCTTGAGTAAATGCACGAATTGAACGGTGAGAAAGAATGGTGTCGATAGTCGAGTTCATAAGCGTTCCATATTGAGGGATCTAAACGTGATTAACATTCGCAAAAATCTTTTATAGATAAATCCCCAAACGTTGTCGAATACCGCGATCGCAAACCCAGTAATTTCAACCGAGATTACTGGTCAACCGCACCACTTTCCAGCTCTCTCTCGTCCGACTCTTGAATAATACGCTCTATCTCCAAGGTTTCCTCTTCATCTGCACCATCCAACAACGCCTCATAAATCAAAGCATTGATTCTGGCTTTTCGCAGTAAGAAAAAATCGTGTAATGAGTGGGCTATTTCGAGCCTTCGCTGCGGATATTGATTGATTAACTCGCTTAAAAGCTCTCCTGATTGCTTGGGATAGGCCATCGTAATATTGATAGCGACATCGTTGGCATTAAGCGACGACCCTTCCAACGCCGTACGGAACAACACCCCCGGGTCTGTCGGGTTTTGACCCAGTGCCGCGATCAGCAATTTAAGCTCTGGGTCGGCAATGTCGGTGTATTTGAAATCCAACATAGGATCTAACTCTGCGGTTCCCGTAGGAATCGGCTGAACATTCACTTGATACTGGCTGACAGCTTCGAGCGTATCGGTACGCACAAAAACTTTGCGGTACATTAAGAAACCAAAGACAAATAAGTGAACCACGATGAGGTAGTAATAAAGCCAAACAATGGAAAACTCATTCATCAGATAGCCTGCAACGATGGGGCCCGTTACCCCGCCAATCCCAACCAGTATTTGCATGGTGCTTGTTGCAGGCATCGCCTCTTTAGGCTGAATGTGATCAAATACCTGAGTTACCGCGAGTGGGAACAACGCTACTCCAGAGCCGCCCGAAATCCAAAACAGAACAGCGAGCATTTCAATCGGCATTGGGATGTAGTTCTCTAGAATGATCAAAGAATTACTGATGACTCCCATGAACATAAGCCCTGAAGCGACGACTCGTTTGTCGTATCGGTCGGCGAGCCAGCCAGTTGGAAACTGAGTCAACAACCCACCCATTTGGTAAGAGCCCAAAATCAACGATAACCAGATCCCAGAAATACCCTTTCCATACGCATATAAAGAAATCAAAGACACACTCGCGGCATTAATCAAACCAGCACAAAAACAAGAAAGCGTGCCCGAAGGTGAATAGTTCCACATTTTTTTAATGGTAAGCGGCGCGCTTTTTTCCGGTAATTCAGGCATGGGTAATCGGCTCATCGACATAATGATGAGGGCAATGCACAGAAACACCGAAATAATCCCAAAGACTCGTGGATCCTGAGCGCCTGAAAATGCGATCAAAAAAGGAGCCGTACCGAAACCAATCGCAAAGCAGATTTGATAAGTGCCATATACCTTGCCACGGTTACTTCTATCACTCAGTACATTCAGCCAGCTCTCTAAGGTAATAAAACTGGTAACATAGCAAACACCTGACACCATTCTTAGCGCCGAAGTAACATAAATATCATTGGAATAACTATGCACGACTGAAACAATCGCCAGCATGGCTGCCATAGAGGCAAAGGCTCGGATATGCCCAACTCGCAGAACGACCTTTGAGCCAAATAAGCCCGCGCAAATTGCTCCTGCAGCGAACATACTCATCGCTAAACCGATTTCAGAAGAATCAAATCCACCGTCTTTTAGGCGAATCGGCAACATGACATAAAAAAGGTTATGGCTGATCGCAAACGCAAAAATAGCGAACAGAATCGGTCTTATACGAATGAATATACTGTTTCTCATAGGCACTTTGGACTTTTTAGGCAATCAATCGACGGCAAGGGTTGCTGATTAAAATATCAACTACAACATAGCACAGGTTAAAATTTATCCAGATATTTAGGAAGAAAAAGTATCGAACAATCAGAAGAAGTTGTGGGTGTTCTCAAGTTCGAGAGCTGAATTTGCAAGGTAAAAATTGAAGATCGCATTCGACCGTAAATAACGTTAAGGTGAGCCAAACTTAAAACCAATATGGAATATCAAGATGCTTAGCTACGTTGAAGTTGAACCAACAACAAAAGCCACTGCCAGTGTGATTTGGCTGCACGGTCTTGGCTCAAATGGACACGACTTTGAAGCCATCCTCCCTGAATTAAAACTGCCAGCCGATGCCCCGGTTAGGTTTATTTTTCCACACTCGCCTTCCATTCCTGTTACCGTCAATGGTGGAATGGTGATGCCAGCGTGGTACGACATCATTGAAATGGGTGCGGGAAGGAAGTTGAATTCTCAACAGCTCATCGATTCTGCCCATCAAGTCGTTGAATTAATTAAGCAAGAACAAGAACGTGGCATCGCTTCAAACCGCATTATACTTGCCGGCTTTTCTCAAGGTGGCGCGGTGGCATACCATGCAGCACTAAGCTTTGACCAACCACTAGCGGGCCTGTTAGCACTATCCACTTATTTCCCGACATCCGACTCCATTGAATACTCAGAAGCCAGCAAATCTTTACCTGTAGAGATCATGCATGGCACCTTCGACCCTGTTGTATTTCCAGCGATGGGCGAAGAGGCGAAAACCGATTTAGAAGACGCAGGGTACAAGCCAAATTGGCGTACTTACCCAATGGAACATCAAGTTTGTATGCCCCAAATTAAAGACATCTCAGAGTGGTTGCACCGCATACTCGAACTTTAAAATCGGCTCTTTAGCCTCTTTATTCTACGTGTGGGGAATCCGCTCTCCGCACGACTTACCTAACGGAATGTCGCCGCTCCGCTACACCGTTACCACCAAAGAATGCCAACCCCACCATAGAATTAATAAATTACTTAGCCTTTAATAATTTCTTCATTGAACCTCAATATTTCGCTCCTTAAGTTAGATCAAGTTATCCATCGATAACATATTGATAAATAAGTAACTAAAAGGAATTGGCTATGTATAGAAAAATTGCTTTTTTGGCTTGTATAGTATGCTCTGGCTACACGTTTGCTCAAACTGATTCAGCGACGCATTACGCAGTGCAATATGAAGGAAGAAGTGTAAAGGACTACGCAACGGGTACAGTTCAAATTAACTTCCCGGGCAGTGCGCTGAAAACGAAATTCACGGGCACTCAGCTCGCAATCAATTTAAAAGGCAAAGGCGATCATTTTGATGTACTGGTCGATGGTGTCTTATCGCACAAACTTGTTACGAATATTGGCAACGAAACCCAAAAATTTGAGCTGTTCAAAAGTGTAGAGAAAAGCACGGTTGTCATCGAAGTGGTTAAACGAACAGAAAACTACGATGCCATGATTGAAATCGTATCGCTCGATCACGATGGCTTCCTAGAAGGAGTGTGGGAAAACCAACCGCATGTCCTGTTTATCGGGGATTCAATCAGTGCTGGGTTTGCCAGCGAATCAAACAAACGTGACTGTACATGGGACGAAGTGTATAACACATCCAACGCCCGTCTAGCCTTCCCACATCAAACAGGCGATCAACTGGATGCCAGTATCACTCAAGTTTCGCTTTCTGGTTTAGGGTTAATTCGAAACTGGGACGGTAACCAATCTTTTCATGATGTAACCTATTACGCTGATAAATCCGGCGCTGTGTTTGGTAACGTGCAGCAATTTGAAGATAAACACCCAGACTTAATTGTTATCGAAGTTGGCACCAATGATTTCAGCACCGATCCAAAGCCTCATGAACCATGGGCGAACATTGATGAAGTGAAAACAGCTTGGGTCGAGCGCATGGTGGAATTCACTGAGGAACTAAAATATCGCTACGACGATACCAATATTGTTTACATGCCTCGTCCAGCCTACCCATACGACTACATCATTCCAGCAACAAACGAAGCGATTAGCGTATTAAACAGCAAAGGGGTAACTGGTCTGTATAGCCATACCTTTGTGTCGCCATTAGAAGGCTGCATTTGGCACCCAACAGAAGCCGAACACAAAGACATCGCGACGAAGCTCACCACCTTCATCAAGCAAAATGGTCTGCTTTAATGAACTTTCGAAACTAGAATGTTGATAGAAAAATAGCTAAACATCAAATGGGGCAACTAGCCCCATTTTTATGCCCACCTTTTAGGCGTATTATCCTAGTCGTCTTTACGGACAATAGAAACGTTGGGGTGTTCAGACAGTATCAGTTCTTTATCTTTTAAATAGTGAGAGAAGAAGCCACTCATGCTTGTTTGAACGATGTCGTGTATATCGTTCGCCCCTATCCCTGAAGGTAACCCGACGCTCCATCGGCTTTGATCGGTAAAGTCACGATGACTCGTGCCTGCGACGGACACCAAATAGGTATCGGATTGGTTTGCTTCATAGCCTTCGCTTAAATTGTGATCGGCTGCTTGCAGGAGCATCAAGGGTTTATTCATTGGAGATTCGGCGACGCCTCCCAGAATAATGCCGTCCATATTGGCCGCTGCGACACATGCGGTAATCGCTTTGCAGCTGTTCATCGCTGCACTGCCACCTAAGCTGTAGCCCAAAGCCCCTATTTTTGAGGTATCCAGTTGATATTGAAAACGCCATTGGTTCCATAAAAGCCATTGGTACGTGGTGAAAACATCCTGAGTAATTTGCGGCGCGACAACACCATTAAAATACGCTTTACCTTTATCTGTATTCACGTCGTGCGATCCTTCAGGTATATACCCTTTCACCGTGCTGCCATCATTAAAAACCGATATGCCAGAGGCAAACGTATGGTTGATTGCTACAACGGCAAACCCTTGACTCGCGAGATCTTCAAGTAACTCGACATTGTCCTTCTCAAGTAGCATTGATCCATGAGAGTAAAAAAGTATTGGCCAACCTTGGTCTATTTCAGCAAGATCGGCATTTTTGACCGACCACGACAGCATCTTATTTAAATCATGTTGTTGTGGATGAACGGGTGCATTGGGAGGGCGAAAACTAGATAAGTACTCGACTTGGTATCCACCATCATCAAAGTATTTTTCATACTGCTCGGATTCTGTATCACTTGGGTAATACACTTTAATATGGAGCTTACGCATCTCACCTGAAATCGGGTTTAGTGTATCTTCACGGTAATCGATTAAATCGAATTCTTGAGTCCCCACTCGATAAATACCGCTCGGTGAAGGGTAAACATGGTCGACTACCCGTTTGATATCTTCGACAGGTGATACCGTCTCATCATCACATCCTGTAAGCAGCGGCAGTGCAATAAAGAAAGGTAAGAAAATTGCAGTGTTAACGTTCATAAAGGCTCTCCTTGATTGAGAGCCTAATAGTGAGGGAGGCACAATATTCCGTCGTCCGATTGCCTTATTTGGACGTCCGGATTAGTTAATTAAGACGTTCAAGTGCTGATTTATACTGGGTTGGTGTGCATTCTTTGTATTTCTTAAATGCTGAGTTGAATGTTGACTTAGAACTGAACCCAGATTCAAATGCCAAATCTAAAACTGATTTATGGGGCTTTTGCTTAATCAATTCACACACATGAATCACCCTTTTTTGATTCACTAGGTCATAAAACTTGATACCTAATTGCTGGTTCAGAACTTGAGTCAACAAATAGGGTTTTACGCCAAGTTCTTTTGCTAACGACTGCAAATTCAAATCTGATTTTAAGTAAAGTTGTTTACTATCCATCAATAGGGAAACCTGTCTACCTAGCTCAACATCCAATTCACTCTCGTTGCATTCTTCCGTTGGAGCTTGCACTAGTGGCTCGAAATTCAACAGCTCTGGTTTAACCAAAAACAGGTACGTCACCAAAAAGACGAATAGGCTAACAAACAACTGAGGAAGAGGCAGCGCTGTGTTAAATGCAACTTGTAATGGAATGGTTGAAATCGCGACAATCAACCCTGCACATACGCCCCACATCAACCAAAGGTTTTCCCGGCTGAGATTCGCTTGAACGGTCTTTTGCTCTACTTGATAACGCCAAACCATTCGTATAGCAGCGACATTGTAAATAAGATAAACAAGCAATATTAAATACGTGGCAATCCAATGCCTTGTAGTAATCACAACAGAATCTGGGGATAAAGAAAAATCGTAGATAAGTGCACTGATCGCTAACCAAGGAATAAAGTGCACTGCAGCACGTCGTGTAATCTTTTCTTGGGTTAAACAAGCTCGAATGAATAAGAAGAACAGCACCGGATACAATAAAGCCCAACTAGCGTTAAGTCTGCTGTTCAACCATTGTTCATGTTCCGCAATTAACAAGATAAGATCCGCTGAAAATACGGCATGAACCAATGTTAATGACCAGAAAAGCGGCTGGGTTCGAGACCTCGAAAACAAAAACACCAGTAAGATTAAGCTCTGAATAAACCCTGCGAGCAACACGGCTGTGACCATATACAACTCCATTTGTAAAAGGCAGCGAAGAACTGATTTTAGTCTAAGCTATTAACTCGAGTGACCAAGCCAGTTTTCCCCTTTGTGTTCTTCGCCGTACTGGTCTTGAGGATTACGAAGAGCGCAATTTTCTAAAGACAAACAACCGCAGCCAATGCACCCACCCAAGTCATTCTGAAGCGCCTGCAAGCGGCGGATTCTGTCTTCTAACATCGTGTGCCAACGGCTGGCTAGTGTATCCCATTCTTTTTTGTTTGGTGCTTGGTGTTTGGGCAAGTGTGACAAAGCTTGGGCGATTTCTTCTAGCGACAGCCCCACTTGCTGGGCTGCTTTGATAACAGCAATTCTGCGTAGCACACTGCGATGAAAGCGCCTCTGATTTCCAGCGTTCCTCCAACTGGATATCAACCCTTTTTGCTCATAGAAGTGAATAGCCGAGACTTTCACCCCAGCCCGTTTCGCTACTTCGCCAATGCCTATGTCCATATGCCACCTACCAAAAAGATCAAAAAAGACCTTTACCTCAACTTAACTTGAGGTTTTAGAGTAGCACGCAGACCTAAAGAATTCACGGAGGAAAAAGAATGAAAAACAAAACCTTTCCCTACTTAGTTGGCCGCTTTTTTGATGGTATTTCATCTGGGCTTTTTATGATGGCATTACCATGGGTCATTTTATCTCAGCCCAATATGGGTACGTTCGTTGCCATGGTCGCACTCTTATGTACTGCCGTCTCTTTTGTCGCGACACCTTTCTTTTCTACTTTGATTGATCGCCATTCTCGAAAAAAATTATTGGTGATCAATCAAGTTATACAAGCCCTTACCGCCGCAATTGTGGTTGTCGCGTATTCACTCGATGCAGGATCGCATTGGTTGCTCGCCGGGGCTCAGTTGGTTATATGGGTTTCTAGCAACTTAGCGTGGTCAACCAACAATGCCTTCACTCAAGAAAACTACGATTCGCATGAATATGCGTCTATTTCTGGCTACCAAGAAGTGGTCATGCAGGGCACAACTTTGGGTGCAGGTGCGCTGGGTGTGGTTCTGTTAGAAATGTGGAGTATGTGGGAATTCGCTTTGTTTGCTGCAATCTCGTCTGGGATTGCCTCTATCGCTTACCTGCTTACCCCGTATCGCAGAAAGCTAAGAAAAACCCAAGCAGTACCTTTCTTTGCCCAGTTAAAAGAGAGCAAAAGCATATTTGCCAAAGCACCGCGTTTCTATGCCTTCATTCTGTTGTCTTGCTTGTCTTACCCAATACTGACGTTTTTGGGAAAACTTGTCCCTATTTGGTTTTCTGAGGCGGGTATTTCTGGAGAGTGGCTTGCTGGTTACAACATCAGCTTTGGTTTAGGCTCGTTAATTACAGGTTTGTTGGTCAGTAAAATTTTGGCGAAACCGTCCCACCAAAATATTATGAAGTATTCCATGTTTGTGGTTGCCTTTATGTTAGTCGGAATGTCTATCTATCAACACCCAGCCTATTTGATGGCATTTACATTAGGCTTTGGGTTCTTTAATGCGCTTAACCGAATTGCGAGAACCAACTGGATGCACCATAGCGTAAAGGTGTCTGAACGTGGTCGGGTAGACGGTGGGTTAGCGCTGTTTTCAACACTGGCTCAATCACTGAGTTACGTATTAATCGCGTACCTTAGTCACCATGAGATAACTCGTTATGGATTTGTCATTGCTGCAGTCATTGTTATCGCTGCCGCCATACTCATGACATTGTTAAACAAAAGCAGCAACATTAACTTAGAACCGGCAAGTCAGGTGAATTGATATTACAGTATACCCATCACTCAAGCTCCATTAGATCAGAATCCGGCTTTGCGTAGCTCAATCGCGCAAGTCGGGTTCCAATGTGATAGCTGTCTAGCCCCGAAACTGCAACCAGCTCTAGCGAATCTACATCAATTGAACCGTCTGTGTTTAACGCGTCATCTTGAACTCTTATCTCTTGGATCTCACCAATGATCAATTCAGTGTTGTTCACGCTCAACGTCGTGTGTTCTCTTAACGATAAGCCAATTTGGATAGGGCTTTCTTTTACATAGGGGGCGCGTATTTCACTTCCTAGAATAGGAGTAAGCCCAACCTTCTCGAACTCGGATTCTTCTTTTTTGTAACGAGCAGACGTTTGGTGGGCTGATTTGAAAATCGATTGGCATACGGAATTGATAGTGTATTGCTGGCTAACCAGAATATTCTCTAGCGTATGCCTTTCGACACTATGAGGGCGGATAATAAAACCCATTAAAGGTGGATTGGCTCCAAGGTGAAAAACGGAGCTCACGATAGACAGATTGTGTTGACCTTTGTCGTCTGTCGTACCTATCAAGTTAGCGCTCTTATACCCCGATAAAGAGTTAACAAACCGAGCTCGATATCTGTCTTCCATCTCTCTGATGTTCTTTTGCGTGTAACAGCTTTTGTTCATTTCATGTCCTGTAAAAAGCAGTGCCTGCGGGCCTAGTATCTTGGGTTACTTTTGCTCGGCAAGCACTGCATAACACTTGTTTTTTAATTTTTGGGTATTGGTTATTTATGGACTTAATTACTTAGGCAAAATCACAGAATCAATCACATGAATAACGCCGTTACTCGCTTTGACGTCTGCCAGTACAACGTTCGCGTTATCAATCATGACTTTGTCTCCCATTGTCTTGATCGATACATCTTGTCCTTGCACGGTTGACGCGCCTGATAGCTTAACCACATCTGACGCCATCACTTTTCCTGGAACAACGTGGTAGGTGAGAACAGCAACTAGCTTGTCTTTATTTTCTGGTTTTAGAAGCATGTCGACGGTGCCTTCAGGCAATTTTGCAAACGCCGCATCGGTCGGAGCAAATACAGTGAACGGACCATTCCCCTTCAATGTATCCACCAATCCACCCGCTTTTACAGCGGCTACAAGCGTGTTGAATGACCCGTTACTTACAGCAACATCAACGATATCTTTCTTCTCGCCATGATGACCCGCGTTGGTCATGAATGAAAAAGAAGTAAGAGCTACAGCGGCAACAAGCAGAATTTTTTTGAACATAGTTTTGTCCTCAGTTTTTGATCAACGGTTCCAGCAAATAGCTGGTTGCAGTAACTACGGCTGGATTTTCAAATGGGATCACAAGAAATTTTGCGAATATTTGAGAGTGAACCGAAGATAAATTTGTTGCGTACTTAAGCTGTATTGGAGAGTTCTATGGAAGGTGAGTTTCTATGAAAATGACGTTAAACAAAGCCAAAAAATATTTTCATATCGATAAATTGGTGATCCACTCTTTGGACATGTCACTCTATCAAGTCTCTGTTGTGATTGACGGCGAAGAGTGGTTTCTCACCGAGCAAGATGGGCAGTTAGTAAGAGCTTGGTCGTTCATAGAGATTCAAAAGCGTTGCCGAAATATTAACGCCATTGAACGAGTAATGCGCCAAGAAAGCGCTTACGACGAAATGGTTGGAGGACCAGATAAACCCATCAGTAATGCATTGGAAGTGCCGTTAGGCGACAACAAGCTTTACTAAGCCAGTGAGCCATAAGGGAGCGTGTGGCACCCTGTTTTACCTTGGCAAAAAGTCACGATATAACAACCTAGAAAATTGAACTGACAATTTCTAACTCTGTTTTGACAAATCCCCCCATCAGCACGGCAAACTTCTTCGCACTTCTGTTCATCGTACTTTAAAACCAATAAATCAATCAGGAATGGCTATGGAGTTTACTCAACAAGACCGCGAAGCACTTTATCAAATCTGGATGTCGCAAAAAGCCAAAATGCGTATGACTCAAATGGAAATCACGAAACGACTTGGGATAAGCCAAATCGATTTTTCCGAGCTTTTAAGAGGAAGTGCACGGTTAGAGCCGGCTTTTGTTGAACAGTTTTGCAGTCAATTACACGTCGATCCTAAATCGGTTATCCCTTCACTAAAAAACAACAATAACCCCAGCCAGATTATCTATCTGAAAAGTCGCATCACCGTCGATGGAGAGATCAAAAAAACCTACATTGAAGGTAACCAAGTCATTGTTGAGTATGCACATTCTATTGAATAATTAACATCATAACCCCAGTGGTATCACTTAGAAAAAGCGCCAGCGCTTATGTTAAAGATTAGAATTGAAAATGCGTCTTTTAGCCCAAATTTCGCCAGCATTTGTATTCAACTTTTTAACGTATAGAGATTCGTTCCAATTCACCATCACAATTTAGAGTAAAAACACTAACTCAATTTAATAAGGGAGTTAATGCTTATGCTCAGTTATCTATTACCCGTTATAACCAGTTTTAGTGCAATGCAACCATTCACATCACTGCTGGACTTAGACGTAACTGCAATACCCAATTCCGTACTTTCTTCTGCGCCTGTTTCTTTCATTTTTGAGCGAGAAAGACCAACTTATGTACGCTGTTGGTATCGAACCAGTCATGCGGAAGAAGACGTTGGCACCGCTTGGGAGTGGGCAAAAAATGAAAATGGCAGCTATCTTGAACTGGATGGCTATTGGTGGTCTGCGTTTGGTAAACGAAATATGTTCTATACCGACATGCCACAAGAAACCATTCATCAGCATTGTGAACGCACACTCGGAGTGAGTTATAGCAATGCCGATATCATGTTTTATGCCTCCGATAACGACCTTTCCTACAACCACACTATCTGGACCAATGATCATGTGATGCAGCCGAATACCATTAATAAAGTGGTGGTTCTTGGTGATAGCCTATCGGACACTGGTAATATTTTTAACGAATCTGAATGGACATTTCCGAGCCGAGATTCTTGGTATTTGGGGCATTTTTCAAACGGCTTTATTTGGGCTGAATATCTTGCCAAATCTCAGAAATTACCAATGTACAACTGGTCGGTTGGTGGGGCTGCGGGATCGGATCAGTACCTACTGATAAAAGGAGTGAAGGCGCAAGTCGACTCATTCCTTACCTACATGGAAGAAGCCAAAAACTACAAAATCCAGAACACGTTATTCACTCTGGAATTCGGCTTGAACGACTTTATGAATTACGGGCGTGAAGTCTCGGAAGTAAAATCAGATTTTGATTCAGCGATGAATAAGCTCGCCGCTTCAGGGGCAAAGAACATTTTACTGCTGACTCTACCTGATGCGACAAAAGCGCCACAATTTCAATACAGCACTCAAGAAAACATCAATACGATCCGCAAGAAAATTCTTGAATTCAACGGTTTCATTGAAGAGCGGGCGGCTTATTATCAAACCCAAGGGGTTAACATTACGTTGTTTGATGGCTACCAATTGTTTGAAGATGTACTCGCCAACCCACAGCAACATGGGTTCGTGAACACAAACGAACCTTGCTTGAACTTAACGCGTAGCTCTGCTGCCGATTACTTGTATGGGCATGATATTACGAACGACTGCGCCGCCATTGGATCGGATAAATACGTTTTTTGGGATGTCACTCACCCAACAACCGCCATTCACAAATATTTAGCGAAAAGAATACTTGAAGAAACAAGTATGAATTTTTGATGCTATTGGAGCGAGGCTACCCTCGCTCCTTAAATTGCTTTTGCAACCAATCCACACAATACCTCACCACGTGCTTGTCTTTGCTGAACGGGGAAACCCTGAGGTAATAGCTGTACCCTTCAAAAGAAGGTAAATCGGTTCTTTGTTTTAGCCATTGCTGCTTTCTTGCGACTTCGCTCAATACATCACTCACTAATGCTACGCCCTGACCTGCAAGTGCCGCCTGTAATACGTATTGCTCCTGATTAAATTTGTGAGTCACTAAGTCTGATTTCACAAAATATTTCTGCCACGGCACATTAGGTATGTAGGATTCGTCCTCCCACTCCGTCACAAACAGGGTTTTGGGCATATTTTTAGCTCGATCATCAAAGTTTGCTGGCACATAACACCCTAATCGCTCAGCCCCAAGAAGTACTTCTCCTTCTTCCATCGTTTCTGGCAAACCATAACGCACCGCAATATCAATGCGGCGCTCATTGCTAAAATCCACCAGCCTGTCACTGGCGCATATTTCCACTTCCAAATCTGAACGCTTGGCATACAGTTCTGGCAGTTTTGGGGCTAACCATAATGCGGCAAATGATGTACAGCACGAAATAGTGACTCGATTTATTGGTGCCTGAATATCTGAGATGGTGTCTTCTAATTGGGTAAACACATTCTTCGTTGTTTGTGCCAATTTCTTCCCTTCTTCCGTCAACGTTACCGCCCGAACCTTGCGTTCGAAAAGCGTCACGTTCAGTTGAGCTTCTAGGCTTCTAATCTGATGAGAAATAGCCGTTGGCGTTACGTTCAGTACGGTCGCGGCATGTTTAAAGCTTCCATACTGGGCAGCTAAGGAAAACGCTCTTAAATGATTCAAAGATGGGATATTCGCCATATCACTCCAACTCTATAAGTAATAATTTCTCATCTATAAGTAGTCTTTTCTCGTTTGTCAAAAACTCTCTGACATTTAAGAATAAGCTTACTTCCTAATTAAGCAGGACATCATCATGGCAACACTTCTTCACATTGATTCAAGCCCGAGACCTTATTCTCCAGACAAGCAAGCACACCAGTCGCTTTCTCGCCAAATAGCGCATCACTTTGTTTCTGAGTTCAATGACCGAAGCCATAATAATCTGATATACCGAGATTTATCAACGAATCCGCCACCATTTATAGATGTAGAATGGATCGCTCAAAGCTTTGCAAAACAAGCGGGGAAAGAGGAACACCCAGCGTTGGAAACATCCAATGAATTGATAGAAGAAGTTGAGCAAGCCGACGTAATTGTTATATCGTCTCCCATGTACAACTACGGTATGCCCGCGGTTCTAAAAGCATGGTTTGATCAAGTCATAAGGGTGAATAAAACTTTCTCATTTGATTTAGAACGAGGTGAGAACCCTATCGAGCCCATATTGTCTGGAAAGACCGTTGTGCTTTGTACCTCCAGCGGTGAATCGGGCTTTGCCGAAGGAGGGCAAAAGCACCATATGAATCATCTAGGGAAGCACATCAAATTATTAAGCCCTTATCTGGGAGCCAGTCAATTCCACGAGATCACCAGCGAGTATCAAGAATTTGGAGATGAACGCCACAGCCTTTCGTTTGAAGGAGCCAAGAAAGAAGCGAAACAGCTTGCGGCTAGAGTTGCCGCTCAAAAATAAAGCGTAAAAAACGGCTAGAAATAAAAAACCCTTCCAATAATGAAAGGGTTTTTGTCTATCCAAGCTACCTAATGGTAAAGGTGCTCAGGTAGGTGACTTAGCGGATCAAGACGGCTTTTTCGCCAACACTTCATCGATATCGGCAGCTGAGTGACGTTCTGGTACTTGCTCCCATTCTTCTCCCCAAGCGCGGTTAACCATTCGACCGCGTTGCACGGCAGGACGTTGAGAAATGTCTTTTGCCCAGCGTACAAGGTTAGGGTAGCTCTCTACATCTAAAAACTCAGCGGCATCATAGAGAACACCAAGCACAAGATTGCCATACCAAGGCCACGTCGCAATATCCGCGATACTGTATTCATCGCCACCTAAGTATTTGTGATTCGCAAGGCGCTTATCCAAGACATCAAGCTGGCGTTTAGCTTCCATAGAAAAACGATTGATTGGGTACTCAAATTTCTCTGGCGCGTAGGCATAGAAATGCCCAAAGCCACCGCCTAAGTATGGTGCCGACCCTTGAAGCCAGAAAAGCCAATTCAACGTTTCTGTGCGAGATTTTGCATCTTTAGGTAATAGCTGCCCAAACTTCTCTGCCAAGTAAAGCAAAATACCGCCCGATTCAAATACATTCACAGGCTCACTGCCAGAGCGATCCACCAGCGCTGGGATTTTCGAGTTAGGGTTAACATCAACGAACCCTGAACCAAACTGGTCTCCATCGCCTATTTTGATTAAATACGCATCGTATTCCGCTTCGGTTACACCAAGTGCCAAAAGTTCTTCCAACATTATGGTGACTTTCTGCCCATTTGGGGTGCCCATGGAGTAAAGCTGTAGCGGGTGCTTACCGACTGGCAGTTCTTGTTCATGTCGCGCACCTGAATCTGGTCTGTTAATGCTTGCCCACTGACCGCCATTTTCATCTTCCATCGTCCAAACTTTTGGTGGTGTATATTCGTTTGCCATCTCAATTCCTTATCTGTGTGAGGAGGGGGATTTATCTGAGCCTGAGATCAGCAGACCCTACAACATACATTAGGTCTTTTTTCTCAGTTAAAACCCCTATCGGATATTTTTATTAGAACGATCGGTTATTTATAACTCATTGTTTAGAATAAAGCTAACTCATTAACTCAACCTTTAAAGTATGCACTTAACCCCGAAAAGCACTTAGCTATTTTGAGCACTGACGAGCAAATAATCTCGATGAAACAAGCACATCCGTAGGTTTGAAGAATTTCCGCATCGAGCCGCTTAATTACGCTGAAAAACGTCAATTACTCCTCAAGACTAGACGCTCCCCTGCAAACACGCTTGGTAAACTTTTATTATTGAAGACGATGCTAGAGATATTAGAACGGATAAGGAGTTTCGCACGACAGTACATGGGCAATAGTTTTGGTAGTGGATGCGAAATCTGAGTAAGTATTCATTTATTTAACTTTTCTTGCATCGTACTCAGTTAAAAGAAACTCCCCCTATTTATTAGTTAACAGGTTTCATGAGGATTTTATGGTTGTCAAAATCAATTTGTACATCAAATTGATGAAAAAAATCGGCACCAAGTAAACCATCCAGCTGGAATCGCGAGTCAATAGGAAACAGTAGCGCCTTGCTGGTAAAAGGATATCCATACGTGGTCAGTGGCTCCTTGAGAAATTGGCAAGGAATGTTTCCTAAGTTGTAGCGGCACGCTTCTAACGATTCCTTCGGATTCACTTTGTTGCGAACAAACACGGTGTTTGATGCCCCAGTATCCAGTACCAATGTGTAGAGCTGATTTTTAGTCTCAACAGCGGCACCAATCCCTTCTTTGTACACACCAAGAGCTGGCCATTGTTTGGATACCAATTGGTCTGAATTTACAATAGACAGCTCTTTGTCTTGAAAGCTGATTTGTACTGTTTTCCCAGAAAACAATCCTAGCCCCATCACAGGTAACTCATCCGTTTCTGTTTTTCCTTCTCCCACAGATACTCCCCACGATTGGAGTGCGACCACTTCGAGGTCTTCAAATTCAATGCATCCTAATTTCAGCGTTTTTAAGCGATAAACAGAATTGCTGAGCTCTTTACCTGCAACATTCATGCTTTTGCGTTTTTCGGGCAACTCCGTTGTTCCCTTTAGGTTAATCATCATTGACTTGGGTAAATGTAACCCCGCGCTTGATCCCGTATCCAAAAGGAAATCTATCTCTTGTTCACCGATCTCCAGCGTCACCACTGGCATACCTTTAGGAGTGAAAGAAATCGGTGTATTGAAAGAATGGCACTCCTCAGAATAAGAAGGTGCGCTGAAAAGAAATAAACACATGAAGATTGGGAAACAGGCAGAAAGACGGTAGATGAAATACATCGGTGAGAGACCTTAAACAAAGCAAACCGGATTCATTGTTGGCGATAAATCCATAAAGTGCGCCATACTAAGCTTTAAGATCCTCTACTCAAACTTACCAACCTAAAGTCTTTGTAAAATGAGACAAGCTTCATACGCAGTCTAAATTATGAAGACCAACAGCCGAAGCTGCTGATCTATTTGAACAAAGCCGCAAAATACTTATGCTTTGGTTAATCAGTTCTGGTGTGCAGGTAAATCTTGTTTTTCATAAGCATCAGCGAATGAATGGTTGCGATCGCGGTGTTTGGCTTCGTCATTACGAATCTGCAAAATCACGTCTCGAAGCATCGCATCGCTAGGTAATTGGTAGTAATCAATAGCGATTTTCGGTGCTGGCACATTCTCGACTTCACCATCATCAATTTTACCCAGATACTCGGTATAACTTTTACACGCTTCTTCCTCAAAATACCCGACCACTCGATGCGCAATCTTAGATGAAAGCAGGTAAATCAAGCTGTAAACGACAATGAATGTGCCCTGACCAAGCAACACTAACGCTCGTTCAACCCGGCTGGGTTTCGCAATATCCAAAAAAATCATCAGGTGCATACGCTCATTTTCAGCTTCATCCAGCAATTCTCGGATCCAGCCTTCGTCGTCTTTCATTCGCCTTAGGGCTTTCATGTGGTTAAACATACCCGCAACCATACCGGGTACCGCGGCGATGGTCTCTAAAATCACGGCTCGCTTCGCGTATTTCTTTCCGTAGAAAAAATTGAGGGTAAATTTTAGGAATTGCGTAATGCGATACGCGACACGTTCAGAAAGTTTGCTCGCAGAGCGATGCGTTAATTTGAAGTCTGACATGAGCTTTACCTCTTTATTTTAAAGATGCATTTAAAATACACCTTTAAAATAAAAGCTTCAATATACTTTAGATCTTTAAACTATTTTTATAATCCCATTTAGGAATAAAGGGACACAAAGAAAGGTCATAGGAATAAAAAAGCCATGGCGAACCATGGCTTTGAATGACATTTAAGCTTAGAAAAACTTAATACACGTCGCGCACGTAGCGTTTCTGCTTTTTAAGCTGGTTAACGTAAGCTTCTGCTTCTTCTTTAGACTTGTTACCGTGAACTTCTATGACTTCGTGCAGCGCTTTATCTACATCTTTTGCCATGTAATAAGCGTCGCCACACACGAAGAAATAACCACCGCGTTCTAGCCACTCATACAAGTCAGCACCACTTTCACGCATTTTATCTTGCACATAGATTTTTTCTGCTTGGTCACGCGAGAATGCCAAATCTAGCTTAGTGAGCACTCCCTTACTTTGAAGAGCTTCTAGCTCTTCTTGATAGATAAAGTCTGTTGAACCGTTTCTATCACCAAAGATCAGCCAGTTGTCGCCTGGAGAAGCTTGAACCTCACGCTCTTCAAGGAAAGCTCGGAAAGGCGCAATACCCGTTCCCGGACCCACCATGATCATTGGCGCTTTGTCGTCTTCAGGCACAGCGAAGTTCTTGTTAGGAGCGAAGTAGCAAGGTACTACATCACCTTCTTCCACTAAGTCTGCTAACCATGTGGAACATGTGCCGTTGTAGTCACGCTCGCCATTTTGGTATCGCACACTACCAATGGTTAGGTGCACTTCGTCTGCGTGCTTGTTCAAGCTCGATGAAATAGAGTAAGCGCGCGGTGCAATAGGCTTAAGCAGCGATAAAATTTCTGCCAGCGATAACGTCACGCTTGGATATTGGCGCAACAAATCAAGAATGTCTTTCCCCCAAAGGAAGTCGTTCAAGCCTTTGCTGTCTTCGTTTCCAATTAAAGCGATCAATTTATGGTCGCTGGCACTTTCAGCCAAGGCTTTAACAAACTCTTTCGACGGAGTTCGAATATCCAAATGCGAGGTAAAGATCTCACGTAAACTGAAGTTGTCGCCATTCCACGACGGCTTTTCATCTCCACTAAACTGGAAATGCTCTAGGAACGCTTGAACCAGTTCAGGCTGGTTTTGAGAGATTACATTTAGGGCGTCACCAGCCTTATAGAACTCACCGCTCCCTTCCAACGAGATTTCGTAATGTACGATTTCTTTGCTGGAACCTTCTTTGTTCAGCACACGCTTGTGTTTCAGCGTTGCTTGCAGTGGTTGTTTACGGCTGTACTTCGACTTAGCCTTTGGGGCGCTGCCCCCTTGAGCAACGGTAGCTTCACCGTCATCACCTTTGTCTGCGATACCCGGCAGAGTGGCAATCATCCACTCTTCAGCAGGTTGTTCAAAATCGATGTCACAATCAACACGAGTCGTAACACGCGTTGCGCCAAGTTCTTCAAGGCGCTCATCCCAAAGTTTACCTGCGAGGCAGAACTCATCGTAACTGGTGTCGCCCAGCGCCAATATTGAGAAGAAGGTGCCATCCAATTTAGGCGCATGTTCATCAGACATGGTTTGCCAGAGTGACTCGGCATTATCGGGCATTTCACCCTCACCATAAGTACTGGTCACAATCAGGATACGAGAAGATTTAACGAAGATTTGTGCATCGACGTCATCCATGTCGTATACCGTGGCCGTCATGCCATATTCTTTGGCTTTTTCTGCCGTATCGTAAGCAACGGCTTCTGCGTTACCAGTTTGAGAACCATATAGAATCGTCAGAGCTTTAACCTGAGGCTTGGATTCCGCGTGTACTACGGACTCTTCTTTAACCAACAGGCGTGAGTGTAATCCAGAAAAGAAGCCCGCCAACCAGGTCTTCTGATCGTCGTTAAACGGAATGTCTTGAGGCAAATAAGGTACTTTCATTTTTCTTCCTACTTTGAAATCGGTGCCTTCCCTAGGCAGTTTGGGCTTCTAAAACTTGCTGAGCTTTTTGTTCTTCAATATCGTCTCGAATTACATCGGCAAAAACGTGGCAGTAAAGCGTCGCTGTACGTAATGACACCGCTTCGATCTCTACCATTTGTTTGCTTATGTCTTTCTCTCGCGCCAATATCCAGACTGAAGTACCACGCGAATGGGTATCCCAGACGTCACGACGTGCCAAAGACGTTTTGTAGTCTCGCACTCGTTTAGCCGCCAGTAATACAGCCAATTCGTCATCGCGATAGTTCGATATGGCTTCCTTGATATCTTTGAGCAACGCATCCAGCAGTTTTTTGTCACGCAGCTCGAATAAGCGTTTCACTGCACGAGACTGCTCTACTTCACCTTCAAACTGACCTTTTACCAATTGATGCGCTCGGTGAAGCACACCGCTTTGCGTCAATAAATCACAAATCAATGGCGTATCCATATCGCCATACTGTGGGCTGAAACCACGTGACAAGGCTTCATTTCCTTCATAAGCAAAATGCACTTGCTCAATTAAGCGATTCGCCTCTCCTTGGATCAATTCTTCCAGCATTTTCTTACGTGAATTGGTCTCAAGAATGCTCTCAGGATGCTGACTCTGCGTTAATGCAAGTGGAAGCACCAACGTGAACAACGTTCGGCTTGTCGCCCAGTCGTCCAAAATGGCTTGCGCTTTTTCAGATTGAGTAAATCGAACGTGCTGCTCTAAGTGCCATTTCAATGCTTCTTCGTAGCCTTCATCGTGCTCGATGAGTGGTAGGGCTAAGACGGAATCTTTGCTGCAACGCTGCGCAAACGCACCATCAACATCGTATTGATAAGCAAGGCCACCAGACATACCGTTACCAAAACCTTTACCGTATTCGCCAAGGTTAATAACGGAACCATTTGTCATGTATTCACAACAAAAGTCACCAACGCCTTCTACAACAGCAATCGCTCCGGAGTTACGCACGGCAAATCGGTCGCCCGCTTCGCCTTGAATAAAGGCTTGACCACCTGTTGCACCAAACAAGGCAAAGTTACCGATAAGCACATTATTGCCAGCCGACATGTCGTTTCCGCCCGGAGAGCGAACCACAATATGACCGCCACTGGAACCCTTACCAACACCATCATTACATGTGCCGACATGTTCCATCACCAAACCGGAGTTGTTGAACGCACCGTAGCTCTGACCCGCGCTGCCGTGTGTGCGAACTACAATGGATTCAGCATCAAGGTAACGACGACCATTGCCAGCTGTGAAGACGGCTGGGTGCTTTTCTCCAACATTTTCATAGTTCAACGCACGCTCAATATCGATTGAAAGCTGACCACCCGTCGATTTGTTTCGGTTGTTGAGTTTTGTTCCAGCTAATTCAATGTTCAGAAGCTCTGAATTGAAGTACTCACTGAGCAGTTTTTCGATGTATGCGTCATCTGGCGTGAAGTCTGCTTCCAAGTAAACAGGGCGAGGCACTCTAACGTGTTCCACTTCGCGAAGAAGCCCTGTCACATCCAATCGACCAACAATGCTGTGGTGATTCGCAAGATGCAGAAGTTCTGTCTTACCGCGGATATCACGCAGGCTGCTATAGCCCAAGCTTGCCAGAATCTCGCGAACTTCATGCGCAACGTTTAGGAAATACTGCGCTAGTGCTCGTGGATCGCCCTGATAGAGCTCAGGGTTCGTTGTCAGGCCCGCTGGGCACTTGATGTTACAGTTCTTCGCCATAACGCATTTAAGCATCATCAGCGCCGTTGTACCGAATTCGAACGAATCACCGCCCATAATCGCCGACTTGATGACATCCGTACCCGTTTGGTGTGCGTTGGAACAACGAAGCGTCACTTTGTCTCGCAAGCCGTTCTCGCTGAGCGACTGATGCACTTCTGCAATGCCGATTTCTGCCGCACGACCTGTATTTTTCAAACTGGTTACTGCGGCGGCACCTGTACCACCAGTGTTACCTGCGACGTTGATGACATCCGCACCCGCTTTCGCAACACCAACCGCGATCGTACCGATACCTTCAGATGACACCAACTTAACGATAACGCGAACACGCGCTGCTTTTGCATCGTGAATAAGCTGACCAAGATCCTCGATCGAGTAAGTATCATGGTGTGGTGGTGGGCTCACCAATTCCACACCCGGTGTACCACCACGCGCCGCCGCAATTTCTACGGTGACCTTTGGTGATGGTAGCTGACCACCTTCGCCGGGCTTCGCACCTTGCGCGATTTTGATTTCTATCTCTTCAAGCTGTGGATCGGCAAGGTAACCTACCCAAACACCAAATCGACCCGATGCAAACTGCTTGATCTTGCTCGACTTGATGCTGTTGAAACGGCTAGAGTGTTCACCGCCTTCACCGGAGTTACTCATAGCACCCGCTATATTGGTGCCTTGCGCAACCGCCATGTGAGCATTGGAGTTAAGTGCACCGTGACTCATCGCGCCCGATGCAAAGGTAGGCGTAATGAGATGTGCTGGCTCGACGTCGTCCAGCTCTATAGGCGATTTCGCTTTTTGAATCTTCCCAATAAACTCTGCGTATTTAGGTGCGAGAACCACATCCACTTTGTCTTGGTGAAGGGACAATTGTTCAACGTGATCTGCCCAACAGGTTTGCATCGCTTCTGCAAACGTCGAGAGGTTATCAGTGTTGTCCAAACAGAAAGTAAACACACGGTCTTGGCGCGACACACTCTCAATAGAAATGCCGCCCCACAAATAGTTGACGTTGCCATCCAAATGGAAACGGTCGAGAAGATGCGAAAATGCTTCTACGGTGTTGGCTTTGGAGAAATCCAGTGGCAGCAGCAAGATATCGCGAAGTGCCGCAGGTCGAGCACTACGTTCCTGATACAGGTTGTCGATGAACGCTTGATAAGACGGCGTAATGTCAAACTCGTCAATCTGTTCTGGGCTGCGTTTCTCGTAACCCTTGTCTTTGTAGGCGATGTCTTCACTGGCAAATTGATTGGTCTTGTCCATTGCCAGTTCGGCTTGATCGGCGTAACTGACAGGCTCTTGAGTCATGTTGATGTATTCGCGAACCGCTGTATTACCAAAGCTGTGACCCGCGCCATCTTGTCGCTCTTTAAACAAACCAAGAAGTGGAATCTGATTCTCTTCATTGATGGCAAGCGCTTTAAAGTGCCACTTAGCAGAACTCCAAGCCAGATCTTCAAACCTTGCCCCACCCACAGGCGAGCTGATGTTCGGGAAATAATGCTTCAAACAATCGGAATCGGAATCTAAGAAGTTTGATTCGAAAAATTCGCCACCGATGTAACTTTCAGCAGTACACAGACCAAACTTACCCATGGTCTTCATGAGTGATTTTTCGACTGCTTTTTGGAAATGCTTAAGACCCGCTTCAACCGTTTGATTGGTCGATAACGTTTGAGCACGATAGAACACAGAAATAGGGCAAACAGCCGATGAGCCAAACCCAAGAAGGCAGGCTATATCGTGGCTACTTGCCGCCTGCCCTGTGAGGTAAACAATGCTGGTGTCAAATCTCAGACCTTGTTTGATCAACCTTTGGTTGGCAGCGGCAGCCATTAAAATGGCAGGCAGAGCGGCTTTGTCTTTGCTGATGTTCTTATCGCTGAGCAAAACAATACCGCAGCGACGACGAGCCGCTTCTTCAATTTGGTCACAAAGCGCGTTAATCGCTTCTTCTACTCGCTTGGCGTTTTCTTCACGGCTATTCAGTGTCGGAGTGTACAGCGTATCGAACGTTGCGACCTCTATGCGATCTTGTTCAAGAATTTGCTCCAGCTGTTGTGGCTGCAACACAGGTGATTGTAAAACAAGCTGAACGGTATCTTGAGGGCTGAAGCCTGGCTTAGCGCCTAAGGCAACGCGCAAGGTCATACCATCCGATTCACGCAGCGAATCCAAAGGCGGGTTGGTTACCTGAGCAAAACGCTGACTGAAGTATTTGGACATGCCGCCTTCTTCATCGGTCAAAACGTTTGGCGCCAAGCCAAAGCCCATGGCAGAGATTTTCTCCGCTCCATTTTCGATCATGGGATCGAGGAAGAATTTGAAGCTCTCTTGGTTTAATGAATAAGCAACGTGGCGGCTGTAGGTACTGAAATTATTGTTTTCTTTAACCGCGTCAAGGGATACGGGTTCAATATCGTTCAGCGTGATTCTTGCCGACTCTAACAATGCCGAGTAATTACGCTCTTTCGCGAGCGTTTCTAAAATTTCTTTGGTTTCGTAGCTATTGCCAGTGGAGTGATCGAAGTAAATCATGCCACCAGCTTGAATACGCCCATAACGAATCACATCTTCTGGTGGAAAATCAATTTGACCAGATTCACTCATCACCGCGAGATAGCGGTTGGTTTCAACACTACGAAGCGGACGCAGACCCAATCGGTCTAGACGCGCCCCCACTTTCTCTCCATCGGAGAAAATCAGTGCGGCAGGTCCATCATTTTTTTCTTCGGACAAACTGAAGTATTCCAGCATGTCTCGTACTTCTTGCGAAATCGATTCGTCGTTTTCCCAAGCAGGCGGCATCATCGCCAACACCGCTGTTACGATGTCCATACGATCCTCAACAACGCGTCTAGCCAACGTTTGGTCAAGACGGGCTGAGTCCGATTGCCCCTTAGGGAAAATCACTTTTTTGTGTTGCTGACGCGCTATCGCATCTTCGCTTAGGCGGTTTTTCTTATCGGTATTAAGTTCACCATTATGCGCCATACGACGAAACGGCTGCGCCATCATGGTGGCGGGTGCGGTATTCGTCGAAAAACGGGTATGGAAAAACAAAGTGGTAACGTGATGCTCTGGGTGCGTAAGATCCGCAAAATAAGGTACAACTTCACCTGAGTTTAAGCGCCCTTTGTACACCTGAGTGCGCGAACTCATTGAAAGTGGGTAAAACCCTTCAAATTCAGAATCGGTAAAACCGATCGATTCAAGTTCTGAAAGCGCAGCGTTGATCTGGTCTTCAAACGATTGTGCGTCTGGCTGATTATCGCCTCGTAAAAAAACCACCTGTTGAATGGTTTGCTGAACTTTTTGCGACGCTTCATTGACTGCTTCAGGGTTAACGGGCACTTCGCGCCACAATTCAACCTTCAATGAATACTTGTAAAGCGTCTCTAGAATAAGCGATTTAGCCGACTCAAATTGTGCAGAGTCGAATGGGAAAAAAAAGTTTGCTACACCAAATTCGCCTTTTTCAAGCGTTGGTTCGTTTAACAGAAAGCGGTAAAAGTTCACGGATAAGTCGATGTTAACACCGGCACCATCACCAATACCCTCGGCATTCATACCGCCACGATGTGGAATAGTGCATAAAGCTTCATGGGCAAGGGTAAGAAGCTGATGAGTCTGCTCCCCCGTTTTATCCGTGATGAAACCCACCCCACAGCTTGAGTGTTCATGCTCGCGATCATACAGCGAGCGAGATTCCTGATTCATTCGATCATTTCCTTGATTGCTTGCAGCTATTAGCTCTGCAGGTCCTTTGGCATGTATCGCTACAGTACCGAAGCCTTTATCCAGTGTATTGTGAGCAAACCAATCCTGTTTAACTCACACAAATAGAAATGATAATAATTATCATGCGTAGTGCTGTAAGGCAAGTTTTCTGTGATTGAGATCGCTAAAAATTATTCGTCAAATTCCTAGTGATAGTTGAATGAGTATGCGTTCTGATTGAATTTAAGGCGGTTTTTCTAATTGAGCTGGCCACAAAACTTGTTTAGGGTGTACTGGTGAGTTTGAAAAAGATGAATACAAAGAGGTTATTTAGGTATTCAAGTCACATTATGATGTTGCTAGAATCGCGAAAATTTTTCATAAGACAAGAGAATGATGAATAAAAGTGTTGTCACTAATTTGCTAGCGCTTGGTCTGCTGGCAGCCGGATACCAATTGGACAATCAAATTGCACTGTATGCAGGTGTATTTGCTTTTTCAGGTGCAATAACCAATTGGTTGGCCGTACATATGTTGTTTGAAAAAGTCCCTGGGCTCTATGGGTCTGGGGTCATTCCGGCAAGATTCGAGGAATTTAAATCTGCCATTAAGAACTTGATGATGGCGGAATTCTTTACCAATGAAAACATTGATCGCTTCTTGAGCAACGAAATGTCTGGAGGTCAGTCGTTGGATCTACAGCCTGTCATCGAGTCCATCGACTTCGAGCCAACTTTTGAGTCTTTGGTAGAGGTTATCGCCAATTCTCAGTTTGGTGGCATGCTTGCGATGTTCGGTGGAACCGATGCATTGCAGCCTCTAAAACAACCTTTTGTCGAAAAAATGCAGCAATCTGTTGTTCAAATAAGCCAAAGTGATGCCGTTAAGGCAGCATTAAAAACGCAGTTAGAGCAGCCAGGTATGATCGATGAAATTCAGAATAATATCGAAAACATCATTGACCAACGTTTGAATGAGCTAACACCTCAGCTAGTAAAAAGCATGGTTCAAGATATGATCAAAAATCACCTAGGCTGGCTAGTCGTCTGGGGAGGTGTTTTTGGTGGTCTCATTGGTGTGGTTTCGGCTTTTCTTAGCGCCTAACTAAACCCACTTCTATGGTTCGTGCTGTCTGATAAAGTTTATAAGTGATAATTAGGGTCAATGACTCTAATTATCACCCTTAAGGTACTAATCCCCTAAAGCATGGTAATCAAATCTGGGTTCACTCCGAATCCAGTTTTATGCTCTTCAATCACCACTTCACTACGTGTTTGGATAACTCCTGGAAGCGTGCCTAATTTAGTAGACATGAAGTCTTGATACGCTTTCATATCTTTAACACGCACCTTGATCATGGTGTCGAAATCACCGGAAAGGGAGTAACACTCCTCAATTTCTGGCATTAACTCTACCGCTTTTGCAAATTTTTCGAAAATAGAAAAGCTCGTTTGATCCAAGCGAATATGAATGAAAACTTGGACATCTAGCCCTAATCGTTCAGGGCATAGCTCCGCGTGATACCCTTTTATGTACCCTTCTTTTTCCAGTCTTTTTACTCGGTCTGAACATGGGGAGGTTGTAAGGTGCACTTGTTTAGCAAGCTCCACCATGGAGATACGCCCCTTAAGATGAAGAATACGCAGTATTTCGAGATCAATTTTATCCAATGACGAGTGAGGCATAACAACTTCCTAGCAATAATTACAATCCATTAACAGCAAGTATCACTGAGTTTTTAACCACATCCAAGTGGAATTCACTTTGTGGCACCAAAATCACCATACGGTATCACTTTTTGACGTTTTTATTACTATACCCAAGTAACCTCAAGATACTTGGGTATAAAGTGGGATTTAAAGAGAAAAGGATAAAAAAAAGCCAACCGCAAAACTGTGCGATTGGCTGATAGATAGTGTGAACAAATAATATTCACTAACAACGTCAGTTGGCTAGGTGACCCTCGGCTTTAAAAGGGTCACAGTTAATAAAGCAAAACTGGTGCCAACTTTTTTCAGTAAAAAATCGAGTGATTTTGGATAAAAAACTATCGTTTTTGATTTTTTCAATGAAATTGATTTGCAAATTGCGAAATCTCGATTGCATAGTGAGAATGAAACGCCTCTAATAACGGTAGATTAACAACGTAAAACCAGACTTTGAGCGTATTTTTCCAGAAAACATTTAACGTATTGAATCCTCAAAAGAATTGAAATTCACTTAAACGTTTTATAAATCTCACATACTCTACTCGCAAGTGTGACTACCTTCTCAAAGTTTGATCTGTATTTAAGGAATCGCTGAATTTAACAGGCAGAGTTGCATAGTCACTATGGTTCGTATTGTCACAACCGATTACAATCGGCTAACTTTTGAATTAAGATCACAATACCTTCTTTAATGAGCCGTACTACGTATCATTTTTTCGCTTACCTTACCGCTGCAGTGTGCTCACTCAGCTCAAAGGAAATAGCCGCCTCACCACAAACCATTAACGTGGGTTTACGTTGGGTTCACCAATTTCAGTTTGCTGGGTATTACGCAGCAATCGATCAGGGCTACTACGCAGAAAAAGGGCTTCACATTAACTTGGTTGAAGGCTCACCGACATTGAATGTCACTGAAGAAGTACTATCCGGTACATTGGATTTTGGCGTAGGGAATGGTGAACTTGTTCTTCAGCGTTTAAAAGGAAAGCCGCTGGTTGCTATTGCCGCGACTTTTCAATATTCGCCATCTGTATTACTGACTCTTGAGTCTTCGGGTATAAGAACCCCCAAAGATTTGGAAGGTAAACGAATCATGACCTTAAATGGTCAGATGTACCCTTCCTATCTATCAATGCTAACGTCTGTAGGTACAGACGTTTCTACCATTAGGATTCAAAAATCCTCGTTTGATGTACAAGACCTCATTGACGGTAAAGTCGATGCCTTTAATGCCTATTTACCCAATGAACCCTATTTGCTTAAAAAACAAAACATCCGCTTCAATATTCTCAACCCTGGAGCTTATGGCGTCGATTTTTATAGTGACTTTATTTTTACACGCGACTCACTCATCCAGCAAAATCCACAATTGGTAGACCAATTCCGGGAAGCGACACTTCGAGGATGGCGATACGCTCTCGATAACCCCGAAGAAATCATTCAGATAATCCAAAGCAAATACAACAACGAAAAGACACTCGACGAATTACGCTACGAAGCACTCGCCATTTCCAATCTCGTGCGTTCCGATCTGGTGGATATTGGCTACATCAATGAAAGCCGAATTGAAAAAATGGCCGCTATATTGATTCAAGAGAATTTGGTCGATGATCTCTACCATTTGGATGGATTGGTGTATCACGCTGAAAAAGAACAAATTGCTGACGCTCAGAAAAAGGTGTTCTGGTTATCACTGGTACTCATTTCACTTACTGGTGTATGCACCATTCTGATGCTTCTAATGCGACGCTTAAAGCAAGAAATGGCCAGCAGAAAAAAAGTCGAAGAACAGCTCCGCCACCTAGCTTCGGTAGATCCTCTCACTAGCCTATACAATCGAAGAATGTTTGCGAGCTTGATGGAAAAAGCCACAAACATCGCTCGGAGAACACAAATACCTTATAGCTTGGTGATTCTCGATATTGACCTATTCAAAGCAATCAATGATCAACATGGTCACAACACAGGTGATAAGGTGATCGTGGGCGTTGCCGATACGATAAAAAATGTGGCGAGAAGTTGCGACGTGTGTGCCCGCTTCGGTGGCGAAGAGTTTATTATTCTGTTGCCTGACACCGATTTGCGTGGCGCGACCTCTTTTGCTTCAAGATTACGAGAAAGAGTCAATCACCAACCCTTTTATTCTGAAGAAGATCATGCCTTTAAAGTTACATGCTCGTTTGGTGTCGTAGAATGGAACCTTACGATGAGTCTTGATGAACTTATATCAAGAGCAGATGACGCCCTCTACGATGCGAAAAGAAGTGGAAGAGATAAGATTTGTACCTTTCACAACAGTACTAAGGAAACGCTAAAGCCCATTGAAGCCTAACTTGTTCATTGAATAGCTAAACAAGCAGGCGGCAATGAAAACCCAGCAAATCTAAGCAATGCTGGTTTCTTTTATTTCCGTATTTACCGGGCTGCAATATTCTTGATTGCATACTCGGCAGTAAAGCCTTTGTTCCATTTTATGGTCGTTATCACCACTAAAAATTTGGAACATCATTTGATTAGCCTTTTCCAACAGCGTTGTACATTGCGGTGTGGTTTTGCACATAATGGCTTTATGGTGGGTCTTCTTATCACACGCTTCACAATATACCTTAGGCATTAATGGTTTCCTTTTAGCACTTTTGAACTAAGTAGACCTAATTAGAACAAACCTGTTCGCTATTATTAATTCTGAAACTAATATTTGTGGTGGACATAACATATTTTCAGAACTTAACACTCAACGAACACTATTCTTGTGCTTGGTGTCATAATAAAAATGTTTTGTTTCAGGAAAATACGATATCTAGTACTTTATTTATAGCTAATGAAGACAACGACAATTAAAAGCTCAAAAATTCTTGTCCACTCAATGAAACTCAATAAAAAACGCCCTCGGATGAACGAGGGCGTTTTGCTCTTTACAAGAAAGACTCTGTTCCTAATAACTGCCGCTCTTAGTCAAGTTCCTGCAATTGCTTTTCAAACTTGGCATGTTGCGCTTTCACTTCATCAGAAGGTTCGCCTGTTGCAATGCTGACTGCAACAATAGAGATCGTTGATAATATGATCCCTGGTACAATTTCGTACACGTCAAACCAACCGCCTGAAAGCTGTTTCCATACCACAATCGTGATACCACCGACCAAGATACCCGCAAGAGCACCGTTGCGATTCATGCCAACCCAGAAAAGACTCAATACGATTGCAGGTCCAAACGCAGCACCAAAGCCAGCCCACGCGTAAGAAACTAGCCCAAGAACAGAACTGTCTGGGTTCATCGCAAGGAACAAAGCAACAAGTGATAGCAAGACAACTGCAATTCGACCAACAGTAACAACTTGCTCAGGTGATGCTTCGTTATTAAATACCTGCTTGTAGAAGTCTTCAGCTAGAGCTGATGAAGATACAAGTAACTGCGAATCCGCTGTACTCATTATCGCCGCTAGAATGGCTGCCAAAAGAATACCGGCAATCACTGGATGGAAAATAGCATTAACAAGCAGCATGAAGATTTTCTCACCATCCGCCAAATCATTGCCTTGTCCATTGAGGTAAACCAAACCAACCAAGCCCACTAACATGGCGCCAACCATTGATAGTGCCGACCAAATAACAGCAATGCGGCGCGCCGTGACAAGATCTTTGTTGCTTCTTGATGCTTTGAAACGAGCCAAAATATGCGGCTGACCAAAGTAACCCAGACCCCATGCAGCCAAAGAAATAATGGCGATGGCAGTCAGTGGTTCACCTTTAGAGTCATTCCACAAAGTCAGAAGCTCAGGGTTAATGTTTTTCAGATCCTCAGTCAGCTGACCAAGCCCTCCATCCATTGCAGCAATAGGCACAATTAGAAGCGCAGCTGCCATTAGCAAGCCCTGAACTAAATCCGTCCAAGAAACCGCTAAGAACCCACCAAACAAGGTATAAGAAACAACACAAACAGTGCCGATTATAACCGCTGTGGTGTAATCCAATCCGAATACCGTTTCAAACAACTTGCCGCCTGCAACCAAACCTGAGCTGGTATAAAAAAGGAAGAACAAAAGGATAAAGAAAGCAGAGATTGTCTGAATCAATTTCGAATTATCTTGGAATCGACGCGATAAGAATTCAGGTAACGTTAACGCATCGGTTGTGATGCTGTAAGTACGCAGACGCTTGGCGTTAATAAGCCAGTTTGCCCATGTTCCTATTAGCAGACCACCAGCAAGCCAAAATGCTTCAATACCTGCAGCATAGGCATAACCTGGTAGACCAAGAAGCAACCATCCACTCATATCTGACGCACCTGCAGAAAGCGCAGCTGGCCAAGGACCTAGTGAACGACCACCCAAAAAGTAATCACTTGAATTTGAAGTACGCTTATAAGCAATAACACCGATTGCAAGCATCAAAATAAGATACGCAATAAAGGTACCGGTAATAGCAAAGCTATTCTCGATCATATAAAACTCCTCGTTTTATTATTTTTATTCCATGTAGCTTCCCCCCTAATTGAATACACAATTAAGGGAAAAGCGGGCATGAATTGGCTAGTGGCCGTCGCTCCCGAGCTCAAGCAAGGTCGCGTTTCCACCGACTGCCGTTATATTGATGGTGCGCGTTCGCTCAGTCACGAAGCGCAAAGCAAGGAATGGATCTAATGCTGTCGGAAGACCAACAAGATCCGTTTCACTAATAAACGAAACGATGGCACCGTTTCGATTGGATAAACTTCGGTTAAGAAGAATTTCTTGTTCTGGAGAACCAACAAAACCTAAAGCGCGAACATCGCACTCTAGAATTTCCTGAGCGGATTCTCGAGGAATAACCTGTAAAACATGAGCGGGTAATGAAGTACTCGATATCGCTTGCTCAATTGCCTGCGTGAATACGGCATCATCCGAACTCAAAATAACGGCGTTACCCGCTAATAAAGCGCAAATTAACTGCGCCGTAACAGCCTGTCGCCCGGTGTCGGACGATTCATCTTGAAGCAACAAACAAACGCCTCTGCCAGCTGTGTAAAGCTCGTTTGTTTCACCTGTAGGCCCTGGCATCAAATGGGTTTTAGCCAGTAATGCTTCGCTTTTCTCTAGGTGATACGAACATACCGCACTGGTCGCAGATTCCTTTTGACTAAGTGCCTTAGTGAAAGAGGTAATTGCGGCGCTACGCTGTTCGTAGCCAGTTAGGTTCCAATTTTCCCATGCTGAGTATGCATCTGAAAAACAAGTGACTTGATGTGCCATAACGGTTCTCCTTATGCGTAAACGGCTTGAGTGAATCGGATCAGATAATGTGGACCACCAGCTTTAGGACCTGTGCCCGACAGCCCTTGACCACCAAATGGCTGAACGCCAACGACCGCGCCAACTTGGTCGCGATTGATGTAACAGTTACCGACTCGAATGTGTTTTTCGATCCAGCGGTAGGTAGTTTCATTCCTACTATGAACACCCATGGTCAAGCCAAAACCTGTGTTGTTAATTTGTTTAACCACATCAGCAATTTGGTTCGCTTTAAAGCGCACAATGTGAAGAATCGGGCCAAAATGCTCTTTTTCTAATACTGAAATATCATCAATTTCAAATGCAGAAGGGGCGACGTAATCACCATTTGCACAGGCGTGAGAAAGCTCTGCCTGCGCGACCAGTTTTTGCGTACTCGACATATTTTCAATGTGAGCAAGCAAATTGGTTTTAGCAGTCTGGTCAATGACAGGACCTACGTCGGTTTTATGTAAGTAGGGTAAACCCACATCCAATTGAGCCATTGCGCCCTGAATGAGTGACGTAATTCGATCGGCAATATCTTCTTGAACAAATAAAACGCGAAGAGCGGAGCAGCGTTGTCCTGCAGAGGCAAAAGCCGAACGCATAACATCACGAACCACTTGTTCTGGTAAGGCGGTGCTGTCGACGATCATGGCATTCTGACCACCGGTTTCCGCAATAAACGGAACGGGAGCAGCTTCGCGGCTTGCCAACGTTGCGTTGATTCGCTGAGCTGTTTCCGTCGATCCTGTAAACGCAACACCCGCGATGGCTGGGTGAGAGGTTAATGCGCTACCGATTTCGCGACCAATACCTGGAAGCAACTGAATAACGCCTGCTGGTACGCCGGCTTCTAGCATCAACTCAATCGCTTTAACTGCAATAAGGCTGGTTTGCTCTGCGGGTTTCGCCACAACCGTGTTACCTGCAACTAGTGCCGCTGTAACTTGACCAAGGAAAATCGCTAATGGGAAGTTCCATGGACTAATACAAACAAACACACCACGCCCTTCACGCGTCACCTGCTTAGTTGAGCCATCAAATGCGGTGATGTGCTGCGCTTTCAAGAGATTCGCCTGATTTGCGTAGAAGCGACAGAAATCGACCGCTTCACGTACCTCGTCAATACAGTCGTGAATCGTTTTTCCAGCCTCGTGATGACACAAAGCCACCAACTCGGCTAAATCGCGCTCCATCAAATCGGCAAGTGTATTGAGATACTCGCCTCGAGCCTCTGTGGATTTACTGCGCCATTCATCCACATTAGCGGCAGCGCTGTTCAAAGCTTCGGAAACATGATCAAGGTTTGCAAAGACCAAATTACCGACGTGTTTATTACGATCGTAGGGAGCTGTAACCGCGGTTGGCTGTACGCCTTCCTTGATCATGCTTTCGAAAAGGTTCACACCATTAATAATTGGCGCACCTTTCCATTGACGATCACTAAAGGCATGAACAGCCTTCTCAAACACTTCGGCTTCGCTGTCAATATCCACATTGACGCCGATCGAGTTTTTGCGATCATCAAAAATATCACCTGGTAGAGGTATCTGAGTGTTATTCAGCGTTTCAAATGCCAATAGCGAATCGACAGGGTGATGGGTCAGCGTGTCGACAGGGCAACGAGCATCAACCAAACGATGAACAAAGGAACTGTTTGCACCATTCTCAAGTAGGCGACGAACAAGGTATGGAAGTAAGTCTTTGTGGCTTCCAACTGGTGCGTAGATACGAACGGATTGTCCAAATGCAGACATCGCATGCTCGTACAACGCATCACCCATACCATGCAATCGTTGGAATTCGTAGTCGCCGTGATCGGCCATCACCGCGATTGCAGTAACGGTATGTGCATTGTGGCTCGCGAATTGAGGGAAAATATTGCCGCGCACTTCTGCACTCAATAAAAAGCGTGCACACGCTAGGTAAGCAACATCCGTCGCTTCTTTGCGAGTATAAACCGGATAGTTATCGTACCCACCTTGTTGCGACCATTTAATTTCGCTGTCCCAGTACGCGCCTTTCACTAAACGTAATGGAATTAAATCACCTTGATCTTTTGCCAAACCATTTAGCCAAACCAGTACAGGCAACGCACGTTTCGAGTAGGCTTGAACAACCAGTCCAAACTTACCCCACCCTTTAACACTTTCGCTTCGGTAAAGCTTTTCAAAGAGCTTAAGTGAGAGCTCTAAGCGGTCCGCTTCTTCCGCATCAATGGTTATCGCGACATCAAGCTCACGGGCTTTTTCAAGCAATTTAAGAACGGTGGAATACATCTCATCCATCACGCGTTCGTAATTCGCAACTTCGTAGCGTGGATGCAATGCAGATAGCTTAATAGAAACAGACGGAGCTGGGCTCGTGTCTAATCCATACCCATCGCGTCCCACGGCTTCAATAGCCATGATGTAGTCATTAAAGTATTTGTCTGCATCTTTGTCTGTCAGCGCGGCTTCACCCAACATATCAAACGAGTAGGTATAGCCTTTATCGCGCATCTTTTTGCCGTTCTTTTGCGCCTCAGAAATCGAGCGTCCAAGAACGAATTGATGACCCATGATCTTCATCGCCTGATGCATCGCCTTGCGAATAACGGGCTCAGAGAGCTTATTCACCAAGCTATTAACAGCTTGAGAAGGGGATTTGGATTCCGTTTCTTTAAGTCCAACCACTTTACCTGTCAGCATTAAGCCCCAAGTGGATGCATTCACGAAAACCGAGTCTGAATTTTTAAGGTGAGACTTCCAATCAGCAACACTCAACTTGTCACGAATCAAAGCGTCTGCTGTGGCGGAATCTGGAATACGCATTAATGCTTCAGCCAAACACATCAATAGGATGCCTTCTTGAGTGTCTAAACTGTATTCCAATAGAAGTGCATCAATCATCTGCACAGCATTTTTGTCGGCACGGATAGCATTAATCAGTGCTGTGGTTTTTTCCTTTGTAGCACGCTTTTCATTATCAGAAGGCATAGCTAATGGAATTAGTTGTTCTAACCATTGGGTCTCTTCAACCATATACAATGGCGAGATCAGCGACCAAAGTTGATCAAGCGGTTGCTCAACAAACTGTTTCGTCAACACATCTGTTGCTGTAAACATGCGTTTTCCTCAATCTCAGTACCGAATAAAATATCGGGTTCATCCACAATGGGTAGCAGTGTATTTTGAGCTTGAGTGAGATACTTGTCAAAAACTCCGGCTTTTTTGGCAAAAAGTCGGATTTTTAACAAAGTGAAAACATGATCACAGGAATTTCGCGACAGTTTATGCAATATAGTGCAAATAAATTCGCGCGGATTTAACGTATTTGGGTTCTATTTTCCCTGCAGTTTAATTGGGGAGGTTTGGAGTTAGTGTTTGTTCAAAAGACGCTTCTTATAGACGGATGGAGAGATTCCCTGAAGACGTGAAAAAGTATGGGTAAATGTACTTTGTCCGGAAAATCCAGTCAGCTCTGCGATATGCCCTAAGCTCAGATTCCCTTGTTCAATGAGTTTTTTTGCCATGTCGACACGTCTTCCAAGTACATATTGATGTGGCGTAACACCAGTTTGCTCTTTGAAAAGCATGTGAAACTGGCTTTCTCCCAAGAAAACACTACCCGCAAGCTGGGTAACGGTAATTCTATGGCTCAGGTGCTGCTCGATATAGCGATCTACAGCATCCATATCTAGCCGACCATCTTTCTGTAAAGCTTGAAAGGACTTCAGGTGTCTTTGCAGTAGAGCAATTACAGTATCATTACATGCTCGGCTCAATAATTCATCAGCAGGGCTATTGCGCATTTCACTCACAAGCATTGCAATCAATTGCTGTATCTGGTTATCAAGCTGGAAATAGATATCTTTCTTTCCTAGCTCATTCAATTTTTGTAATACCAGAGGATCATACTCACTCATCATAGGCATATTGAGCACGAGAATGTCCGACTTGCCAATTCCTCCGAAGGCATGTTGCGAAGAAGCTGTTACAACACAACCTTGACCAGGTCCGATAAAATTCCCGACCCCAGCAACGTCAAATTCTGCCTGCCCATTTAGCCCTATTACGATCTGAGTATATTCATGATCATGGTTGTTCATTTCACTGGGAAGCGTCATGACTTGAGCGGGCTTAGGCCCATTAAGACCGTTATTATTTTTCATGGCAGCACCGGAAATTCATAGGCTTATGTGCACTATGACGACTAAAAATATGAAGCAAGATCACAAAGGTTGAAATAGTATCATTGAGCAGTGTACCTGCGGGCTTCAACTTGAGTCAAAAAAGGTTACATTTCACGGAACAATGATCAAGTGCACATAAATTACGGTCAATGCTTACTCAATCCACTTTAATCGCATTTTTTTATATCAAAACTAAGAAAATTGTGAAATTCTCAAAGACAGAGTAGACTTTTGAGAGTTCAATAAGTTGGGCGACTTGATTCTTTGCTCATTAGCTCAAAAAACTAAGAGACTGAATGTGCTTAATTTCATACTAAATTTAAGTTCAAATCAGTCAAAATTATGACCTTATCAGAGCAGTAAGGTTACTTACGAAATGAATATCATGCAGGGACTTATGATCAAACATCGAATCCCAGCGCTTTTGCTTGCGCTTACCCCAGTTTGGCTACCTTCCTCTTTACAGGCTGAAGAGATACAAAGCGTTGATTTAGTGGCAGCTATCGATGAAAAAATCACTCAAAATCAAGAGAAAATTGATTCTGTCGATGATGAACACTTCGAAGAAGCCAAAACGCACTCTCAACTCAAGCAACAATCAGAGCAACTGCAACGCGAGTATGCTGAATTAGTTGCTAAACGGAACCGAGCAAAAAGTGCTCTGGATAAGCAATTTACCCGTTTGGTTGAAGAGCCTGATATAGACCTCTCCAGCTTCCAAAAGCAATACCAAGAGTCTTGGGTTGCAGTTAAAGGAAACCAAAAAGAACAACTCAATCAACAGCACCTTGTCAGCGAAAGCGAAATGCGCCTGTCTCAGCTTAAGCAGCAGCAGGCTCACTTGAACGCAGCGCAGCAAAATCTGCAAGAATCCCGTGTTGAAGCACGAGTAAAGAGGCTAGCCGCTGAACTACGTGAGAGTGCTGTTCTTGAAACCAGTTACAAGACAACGTGTTCAGCAAGCATGACCCTGCGTGACTGTGCGAACCGTGGTAAGCACTTAACCAAACAAAAAGCCGTCAATACATTTAAGTCACGATTGATAGGTCAGTTAACTGAAGCTAACGTGGCAAAGCAACACTTGCAAGGTGTGCAACTTAATATCCACGTTCAAGATAGCCAAATCATTAAAAGTGGTTTTTCTGGCGACAACAGTTACGCGACCAAAATGCAAGCGCAGCTTCAAGCCAAACCTGAATCGCTGGCTGCATGTAAACTTCTAGGGGTTGCAAACCGCTACTGTTACTCTGAATCGAATGTCGTGACTACATCCAAAGTCGATAAAGCATGGGCTAACATTACGGTACGCTCTGATCAGTACGAAGATGACGTTACCGTCAACGGAGTAAGATATGGCAGCACTCCTGTTGAGTTAGTACTTCCAGCGGGTCGCCACCAGATTACTGTTTCTAAAGAAGGTTTTGAAACATACAGCCGCCAGATAACCATTAACGGTAATGATACTATTTGGGTTAAACTGAGACCTGAAAAGCATGGGTAGAGCCCAATTTCGGCATGATACATTGCCCATTTACACGTAATTTCTTATCGCCATTTTGTTTATATCAATCCTCATTGATAGTGACAAAATGGCGCTTTAGTTAAGCAAACAACACGAATTAGAACTGAACATGAGACAAGGATTACCAGCGCTTTTGTTGGCTCTTTCACCGAGCCTGATATCAGTAGCAGCATATGCTGAGGCTTTGGATATCACGAATGTTTCAAAAGCTATGAGTTCGAAGGAGGCTGAAATACAGTCCGTCGGTACTCAGGAAACGGACATTCAGGCAGCCATTCGAAAGCTCAAAGCTGAGTTACTACAGGTGGAACAAGATGAAGACCGCCTTGAAAACAAAAGGCTGAAAGCCAAACAAGCTCTGGAAAGACAGTACGCTCGAATGCTGGATGATCCTGAGCTAGACCTTGCCTCGAGCCAAAAAGCTTATCAGGATGCATGGGCAAAACTGAAGCAAAACCAACAGCAGCAGCTTGATGTGGAACACCAAATTCAAGAGCAGCAAATTTCCTTATCTAGTTCAAAAGCCAAAAGTGCACAACTCAACGCTGAACTCCGAGAATTAGAAGAGAGCCACTTTCGTTTGCGTGCAGATCAACTGCAAAACGAGTTAACGGTTCAAACCTCCCAAACGGTCTCTTACCTTCATAACTGTGCTCAGGATGCGACTCTGGCGCAATGTAAGGAACAAACCACAGGGTTAGCGCTTCAAAAAGCCGTTAATCAATTCCAGTCGGCATTAATTAACAACACAACGGAAAGTGAGATAGTTAAACAACACCTTCAACAAACCGCGTTAAACATTCATGTTGTAAGCCATCAGCCAGTAAAAACAGGGTTTGTTAACGGTGGTCAATACCAAGCAAAAATTGACGTTGCCATCGAATCACGCCCTTCGTTAAACGCCGCATGTCGCTTACTTAATATTGATTCAGCTTACTGCTTTGACCCGAGTGAGAAACTCGAAAAATCAAGTACGCAGAAAGAAGTAAGGTGGGTGACGTTAACGGTACGTTCAAATCAATACGACGACAGTGTGTTGATTAATGGAGTGAGCTACGGTTCCACGCCTGTCGATATCATGCTGCCAACAGGTGCCCACACTGTGAGTGTCAAAAAAGAGGGATTCCGTTCCTTTAGCCGTGAAATGACACTCAAACAAGACGGTAACCTACGAGCTGTATTGGTTGAAAACGCTAACCTTCCGCGTTCAGGAAAAGCCTTTGCAGACCAAGTTGGTGAACCAACAGCTGCGCCGCAAATGATTGTTGTTGGCGCAGGTAATTACTATGTAGGCAAAAATGGCTCTCAGCAAGTCGAGTTAACACGCGCATATTCAATTTCATCAACACCCATCACCGTTAAGCAATTTGCTGCGTTTGTAAACGACACGGGTTACAAAACAGCCGCAGAACAAAACAAAACCTGCTCCACAATGGAAAATAGTGTAGACGTGGTGGTTGATGGTAATTATTGGCGTCAACCCGGCTTCAAACAAAGTGATCAGTCCCCTGTTGTGTGCCTTAGTAGAAGCGATGCCCGTGCGTATACAAAGTGGCTAAGTAATAAAACAGGCTACCAATACCGCCTCCCTACGGAACAAGAATGGGAAATTGCCGCTCGTGCAGGCACGTCCAGTGATTATTGGTGGGGCGATGAGTTTGGTACTGGTAAAGCGAATACAGGTTGGGCTGGCACTAAGTGGTCAAATGTGAGCAGTTCCCCTGTCAAAGCATTCCGCCCAAATGCACTTGGTTTGTACGACATGGTGGGCAATGTTTGGGAATGGACAAATAATCGATACGGTAGCGCAAAAGGCGGTGCTTGGAGCTTTGCCCCTGCAAAAGCTTCAGCACATGAATCTTTGGAAGTCGCTCCAGAATCAACAACGAACTACATCGGGTTCCGAGTTGTTCGAATGCTCACAAAGAGTTAAGAATTTTTCTTTATCTTCACTCAGTAAAAAGGGCTTCCAAATGGAAGCCCTTTTTATATAACTGTCTGAATGAAAATAGCTAATCTCAGCTTTGAATATATACCCAAGTGACCTCAAGATACTTGGTTCAGCGAGATTTAACTGTCTTTAAGACAAGGCACCGATTTGATGATTTAGTGGTTCTAAATCAAAAATCGGTAACGCAGTATGAAAGCCAGTTAAACTCGCCCTTGGGAGCCCATATTCTTTCCCATTTCTTCGTCAAAGAACTTGGAAAGGATTCATCATTCCGCTGCGTTCCTGATTTTTTGAAATAAAGAGCCTTGAACTGAAACAGAATATGAGGCTCTGAATCCTGCATCTTGAGGTGACTAGGGTATACAAATTCAATTGGCTGGCAACTGCATTTTAATTCCTTATTATTCGTTGCATTCCGTGTGTACGGCTAGCGGTTTCGCTTTGCCAAGGTAAGTTCGAAACTTAGCAAACGACAACGCAACAATGAAGCAGAACGCTTGAACGAGAACAATACACGCACTGGTTGCGCCATCAATATGGAAACTGATCAATGTACCCGCTAATGTCGAACCGATTGACACAGACAGCGCTATTGTCAGCATGTTGGTAAACTTTTTGGTCAATACAAAGGCTGTGATACCAGGAGAAACCAGCATTGCAACGACCATAATGACGCCTACAGCCTGAATGGTCGCGACTATGGTTAATGCCAGCATAATAAGCAAACCATAGTGTAAGAGCGTTACAGGTAAGCCAGCAACACGTGCGTGGCTCTTATCAAAGCAGTAAAGCAAGAAATCATGTCGAAATACAACCATAACACAGAAAACGATGACGGAAATAACAACCGTTTGCCAAAACTCAAAATCGCTAATCCCTAGCATGTTACCAAACAAGATGTGTAACAAGTGCTGATCGGTTTCTATCTTAGCGAACATCACCAACCCCAGAGCAAACATACCCGAGAAAACAATCCCCATTACGGTATCTTCTTTCACCCGGCTATTTTCCTTTATATAACCGGTTAGAAGCGCACATGCGAGTCCAGAAACAAACGCACCAATCGGTAGCGCAATCCCCACAACATAAGCCACCACAATACCAGGTAAGACTGCGTGAGAAATCGCATCGCCCATCAACGACCAGCCTTTAAGCACCAAATAGCACGATAGGATGGCACAGACACTCCCCACAGCTAAACCAGCCCATAGCGCACGCATCATAAATGGGTATTGGAACGGCTCAATAATCCAGCTAATCAACGCTTCCATTACGCTCTCCTAGCCAATTTGCTGGCGCTGCTCAACCGCCCCAAAGCAGCAATACGATCGGAAAATAAGCCGTACTTAGGAGCGAACAAAAACGCAAGCATGAACAATACGGTTTGAATCAAAACAATAATGCCGCCTGTTGTACCATCTAAGAAGTAGCTGATATACGCACCAAGCCCACTACTCAATAGTCCAATAGTAGTGGCAATAATGAGCAGCCAGCCAAATCGGTCGGTCAAAAGATACGCCGTAGCACCTGGAGTAATAACCATGGCAATAACAAGAACCGCCCCTACTGTTTGCAATGATGCAACAGTACAAGCGCTCAAAAGAGTAAAGAAAAGTATCTTCAATTTAACAGGAGAAAGACCAACAGATGAAGCTTGGGTTTCATCGAAAAAGACAAGCATGAGGTCTTTCCATAACAGCCCTAGAATCAACAGAGACACGACTGAAATAGTGACAATTTGATAAAGATCTTCGGGGCCAATACTAAGGATATTGCCGAAAATAATTGCTTGGACGTTAATAGAGGTTGGGTTAAGTGAAATCAGCAGTAATCCAGCCGCAAAAAAGGTCGTGAAAATAAACCCTATAATGGCATCTTCTTTCAAATGCGAGAGTGACTTCAGCGCTGCAATACTCAGAGATGCGAGAAACCCAGAAAAGAATGCTCCAACCGCGTAAGGTAACCCCAATGCGTAAGCGCCTGCTACACCAGGGACAACAGAGTGCGAAAGCGCATCACCAATTAGGGACCAACCTTTCAACATAAGAAAGGCTGAAAGAAACGCACACACGGCACCCACAATCGCACTCGCGAATATGGCGTTAATCATGTATTCGTAACCTAGGGGCTCCAATAAATATTCCAACATTACTGATCCACCCGGCTTTTTTGATCGCGACTGGGTTCACCACGATTGGATTCATCGCGATGTTGAGCTTCGCTGATTAGAGTAGAGTCATTTCTATTGGTTCCATAGAATACCGCGGGTTTCTCGTGATCAGAAATGATCGTAACAGCACGGCGATCGGCATCATTGTGCAGTTCTTCTCCAGGGATACCAACGTGTTTAAGAACCCCACCAAATGTCGCTTCTAGATTTTGCTGAGTGAAAGTAACATCTAACGAGCCTGCTGCAATAACCGTTCTGTTTATAAAAACCACTTCATTGCAATAATCTGGAATACTTCCCAAATTATGGGTGGACACTAAAATCAGATGCCCTTCAGCCCTAAGTTCTCGAAACAACTGCATAATGGCACTTTCTGTAGTGAAATCGACACCAGTAAAAGGTTCATCAAGTAATATTGTTTTGCTCTCTTGAGCCAATGCTCTTGCCAAAAAAACACGTTTTTTCTGTCCACCGGAAAGCTCGCCAATTTGTCGTTCAGCTAATTGGCTAATTCCCATTCGGTCCATCGCTGAAGCGACTTTTGCCTTATCCGTTTTACTCGGTCGGCGAAGAAAATTCATAAACCCAAAACGACCTTGCATCACCACATCTTTAACTAGGATAGGAAAATCCCAGTCGATATCCTCACTTTGAGGTACGTACGCCACTAAATTACTTTTTAGAGCTTTACGTATGGTCATCCCAGAGACACAAATGTCACCAGACGAGAGCTTCACAAGCCCCATGATGCTTTTAAAAAGCGTCGATTTACCACCACCATTGATCCCAACGAGGGCACATATAGTACCCCCGCTAAGAGAGAAGTTAACGTGGTTAATCGCTGTGAAGCCGTTGTTGTATGTCACACCAACGTTGGATACTTCTAAGCTGGCCGACAACGAACTCATAATTCAAATCCATCCGCTACAGTTTGTGTAGTAACTTTCAATAAATCTAGATAGGTAGGAACAGGACCATTTTGAGTAGACAGAGAATCTACATATAGCACGCCGCCATATTTTGCATTCGTTTCTCTTACAACCTGTTTTGCAGGCTTGTCCGAAATGGTGCTTTCACTAAACACTACCGGAATTTGGTTGTCACGAATCTTATCGATAAGTGATTTAACCTGTTTTGGCGTGCCTTGCTGGTCAGCATTGATCGGCCACAAGTACGCTTCTTTTAAATCATAATCTTTCGCTAAGTAACTGAATGCACCTTCACTGGTGACTAACCAACGCTTGTCTTTTGGAATCGTACTCAATTGCTTGCGAATTGGCGCATCGAGATTCTTAACTTTTTCGGAATACGCTGCTGCATTACTATTATAGGTCGAAGCATTCACTGGGTCATGTTTTACGAGCGCTTTACGGATGTTTTCAATGTAAACAAGAGCGTTACTTGTAGACATCCACGCATGAGGGTTGGGTTTACCTTGATAAGGACCGTCGTAAATGGAAAGTGGCGTAATTCCTTCTGTTAGCGTTACAGATGGAACACCTTCAATATTACTAAAAAAGCGCTCGAACCAGCGTTCAAGGTTCATTCCATTCCACATAACTAAGTCTGCTGACTGCGCTTTTACAATGTCTTTAGGAGTAGGCTGATAGTCATGAATTTCAGCGCCAGGTTTGGTAATAGATACGACTTCAGCAGCATCACCAGCTACATTCTGAGCTATATCTTGAATGATGGTAAATGTTGTAACAACTTTGAAATTAGCAGTAGCCATACCTGGTACCAATACAAGGCTACACAATCCCAATTGGGCTAAAATCTTCTTCATTTTTTCATCCTGAATCCATTAGATGCTGCAATCGTAAATGATAACCATTATCACTTCAACAAAAACACAAGTATTTAAAGGCTAAGTATCCCCTAATTACGTGCTTCAGGTGAACAATAATACGATATTTATCGTATTTAGACCGTTTTTTCCTTAAAAGGGGGGAATTCCCCCCTTTTAAGGAAAAAAATACTGTTTTATCTTAAGTGTCATAGAGTTAGATACAGTCCAGTGTATTTAACTCTCGGTATCATATTGATACCAGTTATGATCACTTAGACCCTGAAGTCGATCATAACCTCTTCTACACGTCGACAAGATGTATCTTGTATTTTGCCAGCTCCCTCAAGCTGGCTTTTTTTTAAACAAGCCTACTTGAACGTATAACATACGCTGTAATCTCTATATTGAGACTGATATGATTGTTAACAAGTGGCGCACTACAACAGAGCGAATATTCGTGCCTAACTCAACTCTTTTGTCTGTTCTCAATCAATTTCCGGGTTGCTGGGGCTGCAAAGATACAAATTCTAACTACGTATATGCGAGTGAATCGTTCAGTCAGCTCGTAGGGTTAAACAGCCATTCGGACTGTATAGGACTATCGGACTTTGATATCCCTTGCCCTTCAACCATCTGTGCTCTCGATTTTCAGCGGCAAGACAAACACGTCATGGAAACTCGACAAACCTTAAAGATCTTAGATATCCATCCATATCCAGATGGAAAATGGCGGGCTCATATCTTTACCAAATCTCCATGGATAAACGACAACGGAGAAGTTCAAGGCGTTATTTTCCACGGTCAAGAGCTGGAAGATACCGCCATACTAGAAATTGGACATTGGATTTGCCGGGCCACAGGGCAAAGCCTAAAAAGAGATGTCTATGTCAGTACCATTTGCAGCACACCCAAAAAAATTAACCAGCGAGAATCTCAAGTTCTTTTCTTCTTGTTATACGGGAAGAAGCCTCAATTCATTGCAAACGCTATGAGCATTTCGGTGAAAACAGTGGAAGGACACGTTGCTCGGTTAAGGAACAAGTTTGGAGCGAGAACAAAAAGTGAACTTATAGACCTAGCTTTAGATGAAGGGTTTGGCTCCATTATTCCTGAAAGCCTGCTGAATACACAGATATCCGTTGTGCTTAGCCAAGTAAAATAGTTAACGCCCCGCTTCAAACCAGCTGAACCATCTTGGTTACCTGTATTTTTAGCCAAATAGTAAAGGTACCAAAATACATTCAAATCACGAATAATTATTAAATAACAATAATTTAATAAAATAACCCCAATGAAAAAGTATCATCCTATAAAGAATAAGAACTTTTAAGAAAACCTGTAGCGTACGATGTATTAAAAATGTAAACAGTTCTACACATTTAAAAATAACACCTCTAAAAGCTCGTTGCCCTATATATTTAGCTCAGACCATATTAGCCCACCACATTTTTTCTACACAAACATTTACAAACACAAAACAAAATTCGCTAGCTTAATTGGTGAATAATGGCCAATTAATGCCTTTTTTCACTCAAAACCCTAAAATGTAATATTTATTTACACTTAGAGGCTAAAGCTCCAAAAAACTCACTTAACCCTTTATTAAACATAATAATAACCTCAGAAATTGAGCCAATTAAAAAACAATAAAATATACTATTCATTCATATTTATTGCATAAATTGAGCCAAATAATAAACTTTGACCTCTCAACATAACTTGCATAGTGAATAGTCAATATATTTATTAAATATCAACATATTAACTAACAAAATAAAGATAATAAATTCGATATATTTACTTTATTTTACTCTAGTAAATTATTTTATGGAATGAAGATCAAATCTTTGTTTTTGATTTTGTACAAATATCATTGTGAGCCTTTTATGAATTTTTCTATTAGAAAATAAACTTTAATATTCTCGTTGTGGACAAGAGAGGAACGAGACAGTAGTTCCGAACTTAATGTAATAACTTATTTGATGTACTTAAAAATTGGATTGTTATCGCTACATATAAAAGCCAAAAAATAGTTAGTTTTTAAAATCAATAAACATTAAGTATTTAATATCATTGATTTTAATTTACAAAAACACAGAATTTTAATGTTAGAAATCTGTTTTATCTATTAAGCATTTATTTCTCTCTGAGAAATAAGCGGGCTCTCTATGTCGCAATTACTTGAAAATTAAATTTATTTCTTTTACGAGTGGGTGAATAATGATGAAAATTTTAACTTTATTATTAGTTGGAAGTGTATTTTCGGTAAGTGCGCAAGCGGCAAACATGTGGAAAACGGTATACGAACAGCTTGACCTAGGTGGGCTAAAGACACCAAATGAAAAAGTTCATATCGAGTGTCATTTCGACTTGCTCTCGGTGAACTTAACCAAAGATCATGACATCACTAAACTAAAAATGAACAAAGCCCCAAACCGCAAACGTTGTGAGTTTGCAATAAAGGATGTCGTTAAGCGTGATACCCCGTTTAAATTCTCTTTTGATTTCAAGACTAACGACAACTTTGCTCACTATAGCCAATGGCACAGCTACTTCCAGCTACATTCAGTACCAGATCAAGGTGAAGCGTGGCGCTGTCCAATCATGGCTCTTGAGTCTATAAACGGCACTTTGAGAATGTTCAACCGTTGGGATGAAAACCAAATATCAGTGACGAAGAATGGGACATGTGGCGGTACTGGTAACTCAATCGAATACAGAAAGCTATTCAGCGATTACTACTACGAAGCAGACAGTTGGTATAATGTAGAAATCAGTGGTGAACTTTCTCATAACAAAGATGCATGCTTAACAGTAAAAATTAACGATGAAGTGCTATCTGATGTATGTGGTCCAAACACATTCAACGATATTCAAAAGCCTTACATCAAGTTCGGTATCTATAAACCAACTTCATGGGAAGTGGATAACGAAGAAATTGAATTAAGTGTTAAGAACATTCGCTACCACGAGCTAGCCAACTAAAAAGTAAATAAAAACAAAACGCCGCACTGACTTACAGTGCGGCGTTTTTATATTCAAATGGAATTTTAAAGCCGTATGTAAAGGCTAAAACTGATTACGGCGCGAGTCGGTCTATCGACCACTCATCATCATCGCGTGAAAATAAGAAGCGATCATGAAGGCGATGCTCACCGCCTTGCCAAAACTCCATACTTTCTGGCTTCACTCGAAAGCCACCCCAAAACGTCGGAACCGGAATTTTTCCATTCTCAAATTGCTTTTTGACTTCCATATACTTGCTTATCAACATGCTACGAGCAGATAACCGGCTACTTTGCTTGCTGGCGATCGCGGCAATTTGGCTCTCTTTCGGTCTGGAGCTGAAGTATTTCATGTTCTCCATTGCCGTTAGCTTTTGAGCGACACCAGTCACATGTACTTGTCGTTCCAATGGGTGCCAAGGGAAATGAAGACTGATCTTACTGTGACTATCGAGGTGTTGCGCCTTACGGCTACCTAAGTTGGTATAAAATACAAATCCCTCTTTATCTACACTTTTCAACAACACTATTCTTTGGAAAGGCATGCCGTTTTCATCAACGGTCGCGACTGTCATCGCCGTCGGATCACTCAATTTGGCATCTACAGCTTGCTGAAGCCAAAGATTAAATTGATCAATCGGATCAGATTTCAAATCTCGACGCCTTAAGCCGTCTTTTGTGTATTCACGGCGAATATCTGAAAGTTCCATTTCGACTCCTTCTGGTTTCCGATGATTTTGCGCCTAAGGATTTTGGAACTCAAGTCATTTTTCTTTATGTTTTCTTTTCCGCTTTACCAGTCCATAGAATTCAAAAACACGTATTTTGAGGTAACTATCTGCCGCCTAGATATGTGAATGTATTTAGCTGAGGTATAATTAAATGAACAACTTAACAATTTATTCATCAAATCCGAAGATTCACAAGCGTTAGCATGAAAATTGCTTCAAGATAAAACACACAAATTTTTGTTGACCGTCTGATTTGTTGCAAGGGAAATACATGGACACCAAGAGCCTGAAAAAGCTGGACTCAAAAGAACTAGACTACGTGGATGATAAAACAGCCGCTTTACTTTTGAATACACCGAGTAGTGCTAGAATTCTTCTTTGGGTGGTCGTACTGTTTTTTGCCATTGCCATTGGTTGGGCTGCTTGGGCACAAATTGATAAGGTAACCGTAGGTCAAGGTAAGGTTATCCCGTCTTCACAATTACAGGTGGTTCAAAACCTTGAGGGAGGATTAGTTAAAAAAATCCTTGTTCACGAAGGTGAGATGGTTGAAAAAGGACAACAGCTTCTTCTGATTGATGACACCAGATTTCGTTCTGATTTTCGTGAAAGAGAACAGCAAGTCACCAACCTAACAGCCAATGTACTGCAATTGTCCGCTTCCATCGCGAGTATTAAAATCCGTGAAGATTTAGATCCGGATAACTGGCAAGACAGCGTTGTTATCGAAAGCGATAAACTGATCTTCCCTGAACAACTGGCTGAAAACGACCCACAATTGGTCGCGCGCCAATTTGCAGAATATCGCCAAGATCTCAATAATCTAAAGAATCAGGTATCTGTTCTTGATCAACAAGTAGAGCAGAAACTTCAAGACCTTGTCGAAATCAAAGCTCGAGTTACCAACCTTCAACGTAGCTACGATTTCGCCAAAAAAGAACTCGATATTACAAAACCATTAGCAACAGAAGGCATCGTCCCTCGAATCGAGTTGCTAAAATTGGAACGACAACTCAACGATACCAGTCGAGAACTCACTTCTACGGAACTTAAAGTGCCGGTATTAACCTCTGCCATCCGCGAAGCTATTTTGAGTCGAATCGATGCCGCTTTAAAATTCCGCTCGGAGCAACAAGAAAAGCTTAATCAAGCACAAGATAAATTGTCATCGCTGACCGAATCCACGGTTGGGCTTGAAGACCGAGTGAACCGAACCATCGTCGTATCTCCGGTTACTGGCACAATAAAAAAAATGCACACAAATACCGTAGGTGGTGTTATTCAACCCGGCATGGATTTAGTGGAAATCGTCCCAACCGAGGACACTCTGTTGGTCGAAGCAAAGATTGCCCCACAAGATATTGCCTTTTTAAGACCCGGTCTGCCTGCTATCGTTAAATTCAGTGCTTATGACTTTACTCGATACGGAGGGCTTGAAGGCATTTTGGAACACATCAGTGCGGATACCATCCAAGATGAAGAAGGCAACAGCTTTTACCTTGTGCGAGTACGGACTTTGCAAGACAGTTTTGGTCATTCAGAACAGCTCCCAATCATTCCAGGAATGACGACCTCGGTCGATATTATAACGGGAAAACGTTCTGTTCTGGATTATCTATTGAAGCCTATATCACGTGCCCAACAAACGGCTTTGCGTGAATAAACCGGGGATTACATTGAATGCGATTCGGAGGAAACCATTGTCCTTTACCAACTATTTGGCGCGTAACATTGCCTCAAACATTCAGTGAAACGTCCTGATTTTTGATGGCGATTAACCGAATAAAAACAGGTGCATTATTGATGTGCCTGTTATCACTTCCATTCACTTCAGTAGCTCTAAATACGAAAGAGCAACGCTGGGTAGAGGCTGTTCGAGGCACATACGGTGATCGCGCAGCGAAACGCGTTACGGCTTGGCGTAATGGCATTGCCGACTACCACAATTTGAAAGAAAAAGATCAACTTGAAGCCGTCAACAATTTCTTTAACCAGATGAATTTTGTCGACGACATAAACCTGTGGGGACGTAAAGACTACTGGGCAACACCCCTAGAATTTCTAGGAAGCGCTGGTGGGGACTGTGAAGATTTCACAATTGCGAAGTATTTCTCATTGCTTGAGCTCGGCGTCCCAGATAAGAAGCTCCGCTTAGTGTACGTTAAAGCGATTGAATTAAATCAATTTCACATGGTTCTGGCCTATTACCGAACACCAAGTTCGCAGCCTTTGATTTTGGATAACTTGATTGCAGATATTAAACCAGCTTCGAAGCGCAGAGACTTACTGCCTATCTACAGTTTTAACGGTAAAAACCTATGGCTAATGAAAGAAAAAGCCAGTGGTAAGTTAGCAGGAAAATCCTCTCGCTTGAGCTTATGGAACGACTTACGCTCACGCGAACAAAAATTGAAATTAAATAAACCCATTATTAATTATGATGAGTAAGCACCATGACACTATATAGACAGCTAGTCGCTTGGATGTTGGCAGTATTTCTACTGTTAATAACCTCGGTCTTTGCGATTGAGTTTAACACCACACGGAATTTCTTAGAGCAAGCGCAACGCTCTGAGGTGAATAACACCATCAACACCGTCGGGCTAGCGTTAGCGCCTTATCTTGAAAATCAAGATGAAGTTGCCGTGGAGTCTGTTATAAACGCCTTGTTTGATGGCAGCTCATATTCCGCAGTCAGGCTCATCTTCCTTAGTAACGATAAGGAAATAGTTCGAACCTACCCGATTAAGAATCACGATATTCCCGACTGGTTCACGAATTTGGATTTGTTTAGAACGATTCACGATCGTCGAGTCGTAACCAGTGGATGGCTCCAATTGGCAGAAGTGGAAATAATCAGCCATCCAGGCGATGCCTACTTCCAACTTTGGCAGGCTCTCACCAGCTTAGTCACTCTATTTACAGGAATCTTCATCATTGGTGCGGTGGTGATTTCTGCGGTAGTGAGACGCGCATTGACCCCACTAACACTCATCATTCAGAAGATGAAAGAAGTCGCCAACAATCACTTTGGTGAACCACTTGAACGCCCACGAACTCGAGACTTGATTGCCGTTGTCGATGGGATTAATGCCATGTCTGCACAAGTTGAAAAAAGCTTTAAAGCGCAGGCAAGAGAAGCCCAACAGTTGCGTGAAAGAGCGTATATGGATCCGGTATCACATCTGGGTAACCGCTCATTCTTCATTGGTCAGCTAAATACATGGTTAAGCGAATCTGCAGTAGGCGGTGTGGCTATCTTGCAAGCAGCCTTTATAAAAGAAGCGTACGACGACGAAGGGTACGAGATTGGCGACAACCTTGTTAAAGAGTTGGCAGACTTGCTCAAAGCAACCACTTCATCTCCAGACGTCACCATTGCACGCATCAATACCGCTGAGTTTGGTTTCATTCTCCCTAACTTAGAAGAAAGTGAATTGCGCATGGTGTCGGAAAGCATCATGAACTACACCCAAGATATTCGACCGGACCCGACGGGCACCGCGCCATCTTCAGCTTACCTAGGTGTGGTCTATAATGAAAAGCGCAAAAATACAACCGAGATTCTTTCCTTGGTGGATAATGCACTTTCAAATGCACATGCCCATCCAGAAAAATCATATGACCTTGTTACGGATAAACAAAACCAAGTGCTTCTTGGTAAGCAGCAGTGGCGTACCTTGGTTGAAGAAGCCATTAGTAATCAATGGGTAGAGTTTAAACTACAGACTGCAAACACCACGACGGGAGCGACCTATCACCGCGAGGTTTTCTCTGCCATTGAGAAAAATGGTGAGCGCTTCACTGCCAACCAATACCTGTTTGCGTTGGAGCAATTAAATGCAGGTCATATCTTTGACCAGTACGTTATCGTGGCGATGTTAGATAAGCTCCGCAGCCGAGAAGTCACGGATACCCTAGCAATCAACTTAACCATCAGCAGTGTCACTGAGCCAAGCTTTATTCGCTGGCTGACACAAACCCTAACCAAGAATGGCGCACTGGCTAAAAAACTGCATTTTGAAATTCCTGAGTCTTGCTTTATCAACCACCAGCACCACACCGCTTTAATCTGTCACGCTATTCGCAGCGCTGGCGCTGATTTTGGTGTGGACAATTACGGTCGTCATTTCCACTCCTTGGAGTACATCAACGAATTTAGACCGGCTTACGTTAAGCTAGATTACCTGTACACCCACCAAATTGATGACGAGAAGCAGAAGTACACACTTACTTCAATTTCTCGAACTGCGCATAACCTTGGGATAAAAACCATCGCTTCGCGCGTAGAAACACAAGCACAGCTGGATTTTCTTTCTGAGCACTTTATTGAAGCATTCCAAGGCTTCATTGTTGATAAATAAGTTTTAAGGTCTATCAAGGATGCAAGATCCGTTGTTGAACTCGCTGGTGTACATTAGCCGCTACTATGGCATGTCGAATTCACCAGAAGCACTCGTAAGTGGCTTACCGTTAGCAGACGGTAAGCTGACACCCTTCCTTTTTCCACGCTCAGCAGAAAGAGCGGGGTTAGTTGCCCGTGAAAATCGCACTGAATTTGAAGGCATTCCAGAACTGATTCTGCCTGCAGTCTTGCTTCTCAAAGGGGGGGACGCTTGTGTACTTGTGAGCATAAACCGCGAAACACAAGAAGCAGAAGTGGTGACATCAGATTCTCACCTAATGCCAATTTCGCTGCCTCTTGAGGAATTGAAACAGCTGTATACAGGGCGCTACTTTTTAGTTAAAAAGCAATTTCGCTACGACGAGCGTTCTCCAGAAGTATTGAAACCGCGTGATGGGCATTGGTTTTGGAGTACTTTGCTGGAATCCAAACACATCTACCGCGATGTATTGATTGCTTCCATTCTGATCAACCTGTTTGCCATTGCCGCCCCTATGTTTACGCGATTGGTGTACGACAAAGTGGTGCCGAACCTTGCGTTTGAATCCCTGTGGGTATTAGCGTCTGGTATTTTTGTTGTCTTCCTGTTCGACTTTCTTCTTAAGTTGCTGCGAAGTTACTTCATTGATGTGGCGGGTAAGAAATCCGATGTTCTGATTTCGTCGAAATTATTCAGTAAAGTCATGGGCATTCGAATGGAATCTCGCCCAGCATCTGTGGGGGCGTTTGCAAGGCACTTACAAGAGTTTGAATCGATAAGAGAGTTCTTTACCTCTGCAACAGTCTCTTCATTGATTGACCTCCCTTTTGCGCTGCTGTTTTTGGTGGTCATATGGTTGGTGGCCGGTAACCTTGTCATTGTGCCAATTGTCGGAATTCTCATTCTGATCCTTCACTCCATGCTTATCCAAGGTCCTTTGAGAAAAAGCATCGAAGAAGGATCGCGCTTGGCTTCACAAAAATACGCCAACCTGATTGAAAGCCTTGCGGGGCTGGAAACCGTTAAAGTTTTTGGTGCACAAAGCCAATTCCAATACCGCTGGGAAGAAGCGGTTGCTCATATGGCAAACTGGAACATCAAAAGCCGACGCATTACCGACTCCATTCAAAACGCTGCTGGCTTTATTCAGCAAACGGCAAACGTCGGTATGATCATTGTGGGTGTGTACCTGATTGCCGAGGGCGAACTGAGCATGGGTGGGTTAATCGCTGCCACTATGTTGAGCGGTCGCGCAGTCGGTCCTCTCGTACAGCTGTCACTGCTTTCTACTCGATACAATCAAGCTAAATCTTCTATGACCATCATCGAACAAGTGATGTCGATGCCAGAAGAGCAGGAAGAAGGCAAACGCTATATCCATCGCCCCATCATTCAAGGAAAGATTGAGCTCGACCGCGTGACATTTCACTATCCGGACTCCGATCTCGCTTCAGTTCGAGACGTGAGTATTTGCATCAATCCAGGTGAAAAAGTGGCGATCATTGGTCGTATTGGTTCAGGTAAAACAACGATAGAGCGCCTCATTATGGGGCTTTATCAACCCACAGAAGGCAATGTCCGAATTGACGATACGGATATCGCGCAGCTGCACCACGCTGATGTACGCCGCAACATTGGTTGTGTACCACAAGATATCACTCTGTTCTTTGGCTCAATTCGAGACAACATTACGCTTGGTCAACCTTTAGTGGATGACAGAGAAGTACTGGATGCGGCAAACCGAGGTGGTGTGACCGTATTTACTCAACAAGACCCCGCAGGGCTTGAAAGGCAGGTAGGTGAAGGTGGGCTTCTACTGTCTGGCGGTCAGCGCCAATCCGTTGCTATATCGCGAGCATTCCTTGGCAGGCCTCCGGTTTTACTCATGGACGAACCAACCAGTTCTATGGATAACCGTTCCGAAATGCACATCAAACATCAGCTTGTTAATCTGAAAAAGAGCGAGACGCTGATATTGATAACGCACAAAACCTCAATGCTCGATGTCGTAGATCGTGTGATTGTAATGGAAAAAGGGGCAGTGATCGCCGACGGACCGAAAGAGCAAGTTCTCAACAGCTTAAAACAAGGTCGCGTGAAAGCATCGTAGTACTGAGCCTACAGCCAATAATGATGCCAACATCTATTTGTGAACTCAGCCCTCTCTAACCGAGAGGGCTTTTTTAACTTAATCTATCCCCTGCATCTGATGGGTATATATCCGAAAGCGTCATCACAATTTAACCACCACACTTCCTGCTTTGCGCCCTTCTTCCACACGACGATGAGCTTCCACCAACTTGTCGAATTCGAAAATCGAATCAATAACTGGGTTTAATTTATCGGTCTCAATCAACGTTTTTATCTGGTTCATATCACTCTTTGTTTCGATAGCTAAACCACACACAACTTTTCTTCGCCCCCATATTCGCGTAGTCAGCATGCGATAAAAATCAGTAAGACCGCCTGATGCAGCGAGCCAAACTCCATCATTGGTGAGCAAGTGTTTACAAGCTGAGTATTTAAGATTACCAACCGTGTCATATAGAATGTCGAACTCGCCAGATCTATCTTCAACCGCCCTTTCTGTGTAATCCCAAACATCGTGAGCACCAAGGGATTGGACGAGCGCTTTCTTTGCTAATTGACATACGGCGGTCACTTCCATTCCTTTGTTTACCGCAATCTGAATACCGTAGCTACCCAGCGCGCCACCCGCACCGTTGATAAGAATGCGTAATTTTGGTCTTGTTGAGATCCGATGATGCAAAAAATACCAAGAAGCTGTCGCTCCAAAGGGGATGGATGCCGCTTGTTCAAAGGTTAAGCTTGAAGGCATATGCGTTACAGCAGCGGACTCCTCGAGCAATAAATACTCGGCGTGCGCACCCATTTCTGTTCCAGTACCACCAAAAACGCAGTCTCCGGTATTGAATTGAGTCACTGACTCCCCGATAGCCGCTATCTCTCCAGAAAATTCAGTTCCTAGCACTTGTTTCTTGGGAGTGAAGATGCCATTAAACAGGCGTACAGCCCATGGGTCGGCTTTTCGCATACGAACATCGGCAGAAGATACCGTTGTTGCTCGTACCTTAATCAAAATCTGATTTTTGTCTACAACTGGAATATCCAAAGCCTTTGTTTGTAATACATCTGTATCACCGTAACGCTCATATATCATCGCTTTCATTATCTGTCTTCCTAGCTCATTCACTCGCCTCACTTTAAAACGACAAAGAATCCTTAACTTGATAGTTTGTGCGGTACTGGTTACTTTTTTACTGAAGTCACAATTTGGTTCTGGTCAGGGTTTGGCTTAAATCACTATTCAACTCCATCGTTTTGGAAGGACGGCATGTCACATTTAATCTCGCAGCTTCAAGAGTTGGTTGAACATATTGAATCTCACCTAGATGAAGACATCGACATCGCCCTATTAGCAAAGCGGTTTAGTATGTCACCGTGGCACTTTCAACGAATGTTCAAAGGCTTAATTGGCGATACATTAGGAGGATACATTCGCGGACGAAAGTTGACGCGAGCTGCGCAGCAGTTGATTCATACCGAGCTGGGAATTATTGATATAGCGCTGAATGTGGGCTTTGGCTCCCACGAGGCTTTTACACGTTCATTCAAGCACTACTTTTCAATCACTCCGAAACAGTTTCGCCAGCAAAGCCCCGTTGTAAACTTGAGAGAAAAGCCTGTACTTACTCAATCACTTTTCTCACACCTAAATAATGGTATGAAGCTTGAGCCGCAAATCATTCATCAACCAGAATTGCTGCTGGTCGGTTTTGAAACCACTATTCCCTCTCCATTTACCTTTGAAGAGAGTTTTTGCGATTTACTCGAAGCGCCTTGGATGCAATTATTGGGGAGGCGAGAAGAACTCAAACATGCAAAAGACGACACCTACTACGGGCTGACTATTAGCCCTTCAGGCACTTTTTTAGAAGATGAAGTGACGTACCTTTCTGCGATGGAAGTATCCGATCGACAACTTATCCCTAGTGACATGAAGACTCATAGGCTTCCTCAGCAAGAGATTGCCGTATTTGAAGTAGAAGAGGTAAGTGAGGACTCCGTTGGTAAAACCATGGATTACATTTATGGATACTGGCTACCCAATTCGGAATATGAACGAGGTACGGGGCAAGATTACGAACTGTTTGAAAACCTGAAAAACTTTACGTTACCTGAAATGAAATCCAAGTACATTATTCCCATTCGCTCCAAAACTAGATCTTGATTAAACGCCATATAAAACGAAAAACCCCGCCACAAGGGCGGGGTCAAAACTCTAAAAGTAGAAAAGGCAGTGGTAACTTTTAGAATTTAACTTCTAGACCTGCTGCATAACCCAGCTCAGTCTTAACCTTGTCACCGTTTGCTTCTTTAACATCAGCGTGACCTAGTTCTGCGTAAACTTTCACATTGCTGTGGAACTTGTGAGTTACGTTTGCGTAGAAGTTGTGTACTTTTGCAGCATCTTTTGCATCACCGTAGTCGTAACCACCAGCAATCGACGTTTTCTCATCAAGAGCATACGCTGCAGAAAGCTTAGCAATGTTGATCTTGCCATCAACCGTTACTTTGTCGCCGCCGCTTAGCTTAGTTGTTGCGTAAGAAGCACCAACAGTAATCGCATCAAACGTACCTTTAACCTGCGCTAGTGCAGAGTTAGATTTTACGTTTTTCGCCGTTACTTTACCGAAAGTTGCTGTATCCAACTTCACCTGCTGAAGGTAAACAGCCGCTTCTACGTTACCGAACTTGTAGCCACCAGCAACATCGTAAGCAAACTTGTGCTCACCTTTAGTTTCTTTAACTTCAGCGTAAGAACCACCAACCCAAGCATTACCAAAAGTACCTGCGTACTTAGCAACTGAATCGCCAGAACCTACTGCTAACGTTTCAACTTCATCATCAAAGAACTTAATACCGAACTCGATGTCGTTAGAGATACCAGCACCGTCGAAAGTCGTTGATTGACGACCTGCTGTAAACGTACCGAATTTGCTGTGCTGTAGACCAACATACAGCTCGTCGTTCTCAACGTCTGTTTTTTCGAATTTAAATGCTGCTTTACCGATAGCCGTTAGCTCTTCATCTACTGTTACTGTAGTAGTTGCGAATAGGTCGCCATCGTCTAAACGGAATTTGCCTACTGATTTTTCAGCACGTTCTTTTTTGTACTGAACTTCAGCGGCACCACCAAGATCTAGCTTAACGCCATCCTTGTTGTAAATTTCTGCTGCGTTTACTGATGTTGCTGCAAGAGTTACTGCAACAGCTAGAATTGTCTTTTTCATTATCATTCATCCACTGCTAATTATATTTAATTGCAAAAGAATTCATTTGCGCAATGGATATTAGACATAAGACGTTAGTTATCAATAGTCCCTTACTCACGCTTACACCATACAAACCAATCACTTACAACACCTTACGTTTCTCATCTTTCATTACACAGAGAGGCAAATGTTTACAATTGACGAAGTAAAAAAGTTGCGATGATAAGAGATAAGCTTTAGGAGTTTGGCGTACGGATTCGTTAGGTTATCGTGATTACCTCCCCCAGTATTTATGCTAACACAACGTAAACAAAGAGAGCGGTAAACGCACAGTGCAATGCCGAAACAGAATAAAGGATGAGATAAAATGGACGCTTTTGCGTTTTATGGCGAAACACTTCTCTACCAATAAGCGCACCAGGCCAGCCACCCAACATAGCCAAGCCGTGCAATGTGGCTTCTTTCACTCGACGATTCCCTTTGATCGCTTGCCGTTTATCCCACCAGTAGAAAAAGAGCGTGAATAAACTCAAAAGCTGTGACACCAATAACCAATAAATTGGGAGGTGGCTATAAAATAGGGAGACAAACAAGAATAACCAATAGAAGACGGACAACTTCACGGCACCTCCTCGGCTTTAAAGGGAATGTAAGATGACAAGTGGAACCTGCCATTGTGGCAATATCACGCTGCAAGTAAAGACACTTCCAGACACTTTAACTCAATGCAACTGCTCTCACTGCTTTAGAACTGCGCCTTTATACGGCTACTACACATCGCCTGAAGTGGATGTGATCGTGACTTCTGGTGTAACCGATGGATACGAGTGGGGTGATCGAATGATTCACTTCCACCATTGCCCGATATATAAAATACATACCCATTACACGGCAACAGATAAAGCGGGAATGGATAGAGTGGGCGTGAATTTCCGATTGTTTGACAGAGAAATGGTTGAATCTATTCGTGTGCGGCGTTTTGATGGCGCGGATACATGGACGTTTCTGGATTAAGGCATTTCTATGGTCTGCTGGCGTGTTAATCTGTATGACACAGATTAGCTCTTCATCATCGCTTCAAAGCTAATTTCATAGTGATTGTAAGACAGTATGGAAGGACCATGTTCACGACGTGTGACTACCGTGTCCTCACCAAATCTAACCGTTACACGGGAATACACTTTGTTTTTTACGGTGATGGTATTCGCCGAAAGCATTTGCTCAAATTCAAGTTCAACCGCATCGAGCTTTTTCTTGGTTCGAGTGAGTAGATCGTTGTTTTTTTCTTTTAAAGAAGCAACGTTATCCACCATATCTTGAGTCCGCTCGGATTTAGGTGTTTTGGAAAGCTCCAATTCCGCCCGAACCACCTTCATGGTTTCTTCTTGAACTTTTTTATAGTTCTCTTTCAGCTTTTCAATACCCGCTTTGTACTTTTTATAGCGAGCACAAGCTTCCACATTGGTGACAGAATCGCCTTCAACGCCTAAGTTCACGCAGGTAATCTTTCCACCAACTTGGGTGTTGCCTCCACTTAGCGTGCCCTGTTTTCCATTCGCATCACAGACACTTAGATCGCCTCCACAACGGACTTCGTTTTGCAGGCTATGGATGGCAAGAGTAATGTCATCGTGAGCTTGTACCGTCGCATACTGAGCATATTTACTCGTAATGGAGCCACCAGAACGGACAACACAGGCATTCTCTTCACCTTCTCCAACTGGGCGACCGATAATACCTTTTGCAGCGGTAATATCTCCATGAGCCTGAACATCGGCCGATTCAATAAAACCACCCACCGTGATAGAGCCAGTGGCAAGCACCTTCATTCCGGGTTCTATATCGCCCGTAATGACAACGCAACCTTTGAATTTAATATGACCGGTCGATACATCGACCTTGCTCAAACACAGCGCATTATCAACTTCAACGCTCGAGCCTTTCTTCATGACTGGCATTCCAGACACGGATGCACGAAGTAAATTAGGGTTGTTTTTGCATATATAAGTGCCCTTCCCTTCTCGTAAGAGTTTGTCGGTTCCGGGTTTAGGAGGGATAGCTTTGCCACAAACAGTAAAACCAGGCGTACCTTTCGTCGCCGGTTTACGCCGTAAAAGCTCTTCATTTTCGGCAACCGTTATGGTTTCACCGAGATTACGCATATCAACACGGTGAGTAACCGTATTAACTTCTTGTGGTCTGAGTACGCGGCTGTTGATATCGGGGAACAGTGAAATGAATTCCGCATCTTTTCCGTCTACAGGACGCTTACCAATGGCTACTGCCTGAGAAAACTCTTGCCCTGGTGGTACCTTATGGCTCATCGCCAGTACCTTTTTTAGCGCGAGTTTATTGATGCCTTTGGTGACATGTGCCGCGGATAGCGCTTCTACAATTTCGCTGCCTCGAAGTGCTCGACCTCCTTGAGCACCTTGTACAACCATACGCGCGATCATATCGTCATCTTCGAGCTCAACGGTTACCCTTGCATTTTTACGGTACGCAACTTTGACACCCTGAAACGCTTCTTTTTTCGCCTTACGGGCAGCGCTAACAAAGGTTTTTACGGCACCATCGTCTAAGAAGAAGGAAGCGGCACCCAAATTTTCGATGGCGTGATCAAGTCCCAGCTCACCGAAGTCAGGCTCTACAGCCATATCGGTGGGCATCTGTGCTATGACACTTTGATCATCATCCGAAAGTCGGATGAACTCTTTCCACATAGTCCGTCACTCAAAAATAAGACACCATTTCTGGAATGAGTGTAACGAATTTGTCCAGAGATTTAACAAAAACATGCGCGTTTTCCGGCTGTGGTCACTAATACAAGCACATCAACTTCACCACAGCGAGAAAATTCAATATTTAGCTCACGACATTTTCATCTCTAAACATTGATTATTCAAATTCCAGCTACATATTCTTTAAATCACACGAATAAAGCAAACATTCGACTACACCATCAATGCCAGCAATTATATAAGTAGCTCAAATAAAACGCTAATATTGGCTAAATTGATACACTGCCTTCACTTTTTTGCCACAGTTGGAATACTCGAGTGATTCGCACAGCTCCGAAACCAACACAATCCCCCGACCATAGCTGTTTTCATCAGAAACCATACTTAAGTCATGATAATTAAAGCCTTCACCAGTATGCTCAATTGTCATACCCAGCTGATTGATCTCAGGCAAATATTCGAGTTCCAGTGTTAGCATGGCTTCCTCGTTGAGGTCTTGTAGCCTTTCTTCTCGTAACTGGTAATACGTAAAAAACCCTTCTTCATCATTTTTTAATTTTGAGTCCAGTCCTAATAACCCGTGTTCAATGGCGTTAGCAAAGAGTTCTGATAAGACCGAGCAAACCAAATCAAGGTTGGGGCCTCCGCTCACAATACCAGAAATGTAATGACGAACCTCCGCCATGACGGTCACACCACTTAGCACGTCTTTCGGGAAACTTAACCGAGTATTCAATGGTACTTTGCCAACAAAGGGCAATTCAGCGTCAGGGGTTTGCCCAGCCTCATTGTGGATAGGGAATGTCATGGTAAGAATGGAAAGATCATCATCCTTGCTTTTGTTTGAAAAAACGTTCACCGCTTCATACAAAGAAGGGATTATTGCAGTGGGTTCACACTCATTAAGTACATGTTTGAGCCTATCTTCACCAAACTGCTCTCCAGAGGGGCTAGCCGCTTCGGTTACACCATCGGTATAGCACACAATCTGTTGTCCTGGTTCTAAGCGAAGGTGGACTAAATTGGTTTCAAATTCCTCACCACTCAATACACCCAGAGGCATATGAGCAGATGTGAGGTTGTTGATGATTTTTCCAGAGGAGTCGAGAATATAGCTGTCTGGTAGCCCTCCTCCCCACCATGTCACATCCAGCCCGTTTGCGCTGATTTCAAACACGTTCGCTGCCACCATCATTCCTAGTGGTAAAAAGCGCACGAGAGACGTATTGATTTCTTCTAAAATCTCACCAAGAGACATGCCTTTGGAAGCCATTGAGAAAAAAGCTCTCGTGGCAGGAATTGTCGAAATAGCCGCGGGTAAACCATGACCAGTCGCATCAGCGATCATCACGTAAACCCCACCTTGAGGGCGATTAGCCACAACAATCAAATCCCCATTAAACACCGTAGAGGGGTTAGATATGTATTCGATGCCGTCGATATTTTTATACATATCTTCAGCAAGATTGGTGAAAATGGATTCAGAAATGGCGTAATCGTACTTAACCTGCTCGCGGAATTTACTCAGCTCATCGCGTTGTTTACTCACTTCACTGTGCATTTTCGCAACACGATAGTGCGCCTGTACTTTGGCAAGTAGCGTACTTCTGCCAACAGGCTTGAGGATGAAGTCATCCCCATAGAAAAGACAACGCCCGAACGAATCACGATCATCCAAAACAGTTAAGAAGATGATGGGCATATGTACGTCAGGGAATTCTTCGCGAATCTCTTTGGCCGTCGTAAAGCCATCTTTGACTGGCATCATAACGTCCATAAGGATCACATCGGGAAGGCTCTCTGCTTCTTTTAATGCGTCAACGACACCTTCGCCATTCTCAAATAGGGTAATCTCTTCTGCGATGCTGGTGAGCATATAGCGAAACATTTCCCGATTGGTTTTTTGATCATCAACAATCAGCACTCTCATAACCTAGCCCTCCTGAATTCACTATTCGATTGAGAATTTCTTATCAAATCTCGATATCAGTAGAATTTTTTTCACCTGAGGCATGCTGTTAGTAATGACGATATCGCCATCTTGCTGTTGTAAGAATTTATGCATATTGAGTAACATGCCTAGACCAGCACTGTCGATGTAGTCCACTTTTCGAAAGTCGACCACGAAACGATACCCTTTTTGCTGGCTGTAACTTTGGCGAAATTCATGAACCAAATTAAACCCAAATGCCCCCTCAACCGAAATGACGACGCGTCTTTGGTTGTTATCTATTTCAGCGGATACTGACATAGTTCTTCTCCCTAGAATAATTCCACTTCACCTTCATCGATACCGGATTGCTGTGCAGCAGCTTCTCCGCGGTTTTGAGCATGACCCATTAGATCTTCAATACCTTGTATCAACTCTGAAAGCTCTATTTCTCGCCTGTTAAACTTGCCCATTAGAACCGTCATATCTTCCAGAGCATGGGCGCTGCGTTCCGCATGTTGACCTTGCTGCGCGACAATATCGGCGAATTGCAGTGCGCGGATCCCGTTGCTCACCTGCTCAGCAAGTTCACTTCCCATTGCTCGCAATTTGTCGACTTCTTCCTTAATCTCAACGTTAACCTGCTGCACGCCTTGCAACATATCTTCCACTTGATCTTTCGAGTCGATCGCAACAGTCATATCTATTGAAGCGATCTCACCAACCGTTTCATTTGCTTCATTGATTGTGCCTTGGGCGATCGTGATCTCTTTCTGTATCTGCCCGTTCAAATCTTCCGCTTTAAGAGACAAATTCCTCACCTCCTGGGCGACAACGGCAAACCCACGCCCCGCATCACCAGCTCGCGCGGCTTCTATAGCGGCATTCAGAGCCAACAGATTGGTTTGCTCGGATAACCCTTGGACTTGGTCCAATAGGCGAAATACGTTGTCCAATTTTGATGACATGTCATGAATGCTGTGGACAGCGGTAATGCTTTTTTCCGAAACGCTGACAAGAATTTCAATATATTGAGCGAATATCTTTTCTGTTTTAGGAAGTACTTGGGTCAAGCTGTATTTACTGTCTTGATTGGCTAGAAGGTTATTGACTAAAGTCTCTGACACAAGGCTTTGACGCTGTGAGACTTCTTGCAAACCGAAGAAGCTATCATTGAGTGTCACGACAGATTCATCAATCACACCACGCTGCTTATCTAAACTTTCTTTTATATGCGGAAGCTCTTCTTCCATCAGCTGTTTGATTTCATCTAGCCGTACTCGTCGATCTGAATTCATTTCGATGGTTAGTTCTGGCTCCGTCCCCGTATCAAGTGACTTGGATTCTTTTTGTGGCGACTTAATCAGAACCCAAGGTGTGGCGGCGATCAACACAGACAGCGCAACCACCCACATTGAAGATACTTCCATTGCAACGAAACTGAGCCCCAACACTTGCAAGCCGAGAATGAGCCACCAATTCGTCACGAAATTTGTTATTTTTTGCATTGTTATAGACCCCTTCAATTCAGAAGTATTCAGGAAGAAAACAACGTGTCACATATCAGTTTTGGAATTTTATTCAGTGACGCCACTTTTTCTACCGCTCCTACTTCTACCGCAACACGCGGCATTCCCCATACCACAGAGGATTGCTCATCCTGCGCTATCGTAAATGCACCTGCATTGTTCATATTCAGCATTCCTGCTGCTCCATCCTGTCCCATTCCCGTAAGAATTACGCCAATGGCTCTGTCTTTTAGCGTTTCTGCTATTGCATCAAACATGACATCAACAGACGGCTTGTGGCGGTTAACAGGAGGGCGATCATCCAATTCGCAATACAAGCAACCGCCCCGCTTAACAATCACCATGTGCTGATCGCCTGGTGCAACGTAAGCGCATCCATTCACAAGAGGAGCGGAGTCCACAGCAAGGTCTCGCACCGTCATTTCACTTGCATCATCAAGCCGCTGAGCAAACGAGGGCGTAAACAACGCACTAATGTGCTGAGTGATGACGATGGGTGGCAGGTTCGATGGCAAAGACGACAATACCGATCGGACGGCTTCCGTCCCTCCTGTCGAGGCACCAATAGCAATCAAATCGAACTGCTTACTTTTGTGTTTTACTTTTTCTTGCTTTTCAGCATGATGAGTTTTGTGTTGCTGTTTGACGTTCGCCCCTGCCGCCATTTTGACTTTGGCATTGACCATTTGTTTGTAATGGATCATCTCTGCCGTGTTCTCTACGGCAGGTTTAGGAAAATAATCGACGGCACCTATTTCCAAGGCTTCAAGTGTGATGTCGGCACCATGCTGAGTCAGAGTGGAAATCATGACGACGGGCATAGGGCGTAATCTCATGAGGTTTTTAAGAAATTGCACGCCATTCATCTTCGGCATTTCAATATCTAACGTCAGTACATCAGGGTTGTGCTGCTTGATAAGATCCCGAGCTTCATACGGATTTTCTGCTGCTGCCACAACAGTCAACTGAGGATCGGATTCGATGATCTCAGTGAGCAGCGCTCTGAATACAGGGGAGTCATCAACGATCATTACTTTTAGTTTTTTATTCATAAAAACAGCTCCGCATCATTATCGTGAGAACGATGACTCTCTATATCCAACTCTTTGGCGTATTTCGCTTCATTTCGTTTCACCTTATCAACTTCAGAGAGTCGGATGCGTTTAACCCAAGCCTGACCACTCAGCGGATCAAACATCACCTTTCTGGGGATCATTCCCCCCAGATCCTGCGCTTCAATCTCAAACTTTTCTTCACGCGCGTAATTCAGTGCAAATTCGATATTCTTATCGCCAATAAGGGCACTTCTGCCCATCAATTGCGCACCACCAAACAGTTTCAAACGGATCCTTTCTCGTACGGCCCCACCAGCAAGCAATTGGTTTATCAGCATCTCCATTGCGTTGTTGCCATATCGAGAGGCTGTCGAAACAATTTCTGTGGGATGCCAATGCTCTATTTCAGCGTTACTGTCGAATGGCAACAAAAAATGGTTCATACCCCCGATATAGGCCTGCGGATCCCACATGCAGGCGGCGATGCACGATCCTAGCCCGGTACAAATCACTTCAGGCTCACGGCTGGTATAAACACCTCCGGGCATCACTTTCACCATGTGCACTTTCTTTTGTTGATGGTAAAAGCGGCTGAATTGTGACGTTTGGATAGGTGCATTTGCCTGCAGTCCTTTCATTCTTGCCTCACTGTTTAACATAAATGGTGTGTCCGAGGTGACGGAATATGTCAGTACAATTTCCAACACTCTCTGAATGACCGATAAACAACACACCATCGTCGGCAAGAAGTTCGTAAAATCTCCGAATGAGTGTCTCTTGCGTTGGCTTATCAAAATAAATCATGACGTTGCGACAAGAGATAACATCAAATTGCTGATCCATGGGCCAATCAGCTAATAGGTTGAGCTGGTTAAAAGTAAGGTGTTGCTGTAACTGACGTTTTATTTTTATTTTTCCGGCCATTTGGCCTTTTCCCTTCACGAATGCCCCTTTTAGATATTCGCTGGGTATACTTTCTAGTGATTCTTCCCCATAGACACCTTTCTTGGCATGAGCTAACACATTGGTGTCTAAGTCGGTTGCAAGCATACGTACATCGTTTATCCGCTCGAATACTTGCGCTTTTTTTAACATAGCAAGGTAACTGTAGGGCTCTTCTCCTGTTGAACACCCTGCCGACCAAAACCTAAGTTGTTTTTTACCCTCATTGAACCACTTTGGAATCATCACCCCTTCTAGGTATTCAAAATGATGAAATTCACGGAAAAAATGGGTTTTATTGGTGGTTAGGTTATTAATAAAATTTACTTTTTCGGCATCATTGATTTCGAGCAATTCACGATATTCAGAGAAACGCTGAAACCCATGTTCTCGTAAAATACGGCTGATGCGACCGTAAACCATCGCCTTCTTTTTATCCGACAAAAATATCCCGACACTTTTGTGGACAAAATATTGTATGTATTTGAAGTCCTGTTCTGTTAGTTCAAACTCTCTACCAGTCAGCGGACTCTCTGCCTCTGCTCGGCTTAGAACTCTTCCCATTCGTCTCCTTCCTCACTCAACTGTATCCCCGAGTTAACCGCTCGGCTTGCTGGTTTGGATGCGGGGACATTTCGAATCTCTGCAACATTGCTGGACGGCTTTCTTACCGCTCCAGCCGCTCCCCTTGAGGAGAAGGTTTTCACATCATTGTCGGTGGAGAAGAAGTTCATTAGGTTAAGTAACTCTTTGCCTTCATCTTTCAGCGATTGGCTAGCAGCAGACGTTTCTTCCACCAAAGAAGCATTCTGTTGCGTCATTTCATCCATAGTGGCAACCGCACGGCTAATCTCGTCTATGCCTGTTGATTGTTCTTGGCTGGATTGCGCGATTTGGGTAATAAGCTCCGACACTTTCGCAACAGCATCAACTATCTCGTTAAGCGTTTCGCCGGATTCGTCGACCAGCCTCGAACCTTCATCTACCTTATCGACACTGTCGTTGATTAGACCTTTGATTTCTTTTGCTGCAGCAGCACTGCGTTGAGCCAAATTACGAACTTCACCAGCAACAACAGCAAAGCCGCGACCTTGCTCTCCGGCTCTCGCCGCTTCCACTGCTGCATTCAATGCAAGTAAGTTAGTTTGGAAGGCAATTTCATCAATTACGCCAATGATGTCGGATATTTTTTTGCTGGCACTATTGATTTCAGCCATGGCTGCAATGGCTTGTCCAACAACCTCGCCACCTTTACCCGCCTTCTTAGCGGCATCATCCGAAAGATCATTTGCGCCTTTTGCATTCTCTGCGTTTTGCCTGACGGTAGAGGTCATCTCTTCCATGCTGGCGGCAGTTTCTTCTAGGTTGGACGCCTGCGCTTCAACACGCTGGCTTAGATCGTTATTGCCTTCTGCTATTTCTGTGGATGCAGTGGCGACTCTTGCGGACGATGTGGTGATTTGATCAACCATATTGCGTAGATTAACGATTGAAGTATTCACGGCTTCAGACAACCGTCCGAATTCTCCTTCGTTATCGTCAGACATATTTTTGTTTAGGTTGCCGTCTGCGACTTCGCTCATTACATCAATACATTGCCCGAGTGGCGCGACGATGGCATCCAATAAGTTGTTCACTCCATTACCGAGTTCAGACATGAAACCACTGTAAGCACTGGTATCAATTCGGTTTGTAAGCTCACCCTTGATCGCGTTTTGAATCAGGCTTTCAACCTGACGCTGACCATCTTGCTGCTCGGTGATGTCTTCCCATTGAAGAGCCGGTCCCATGTAGTTACCTTCCGCGTCACGCATGGCGATACACGTTAAGTTAAATTCAAGCCCCCCAACGGCGATGTTCGAAGAAAACGGTAAGTTATCAGGATTGGAGATAATGCCTCTTTGATGGGCTGGGTTCTTATGGAAAATATCAATATTTTGCCCAATGAGGTTGCTGGCATCGAACCTAGGTAACGCTTTTTTAAGATCGCTTTCTCGGCTGGTCAGCAATTTGATCAAAGACGGGTTTAAGTATTGGATAATGCCATTTTCATCGGCCATCATTAGGTTCGTCGTCATACCTGCAACAGCAGAGGCTAAACGGCCAATTTCCGCCTCTTTTGCCCTTTCTTCTGTAACGTCTTTCCACTCTAATGTATTACCAACGTAGTTCCCTTCAGCATCCGTAATTGCAGCAACGTTTAGCTCTATTTTTAGGTCCGCAATGACAATGTCTGTTTTAATTGGCAAATTGTTCGGGTTATCCAGTAGCTTTCGCTGGTGGGCGGGGTTCTGGTGGAATTCATCAATACAGCGACCTATCAACCAATCTTCGTTTGCGGTGAAATCACGCCAAACGGTTCTGAGTGTGTTCTCATGCTTTTTGAATAAATTAATGGTTTCAAGATTGGTGTATGTGATTAAAAAGTCTCGGTCGATCATGACCATCGCTGTCTGTGCTTGGTGCACAGCGGCACTCAAACGCGCAATCTCTGTTGCTTGCTTACGCTGTTCAGTAACGTCACTCCATTCAAGTGTATTACCAATGTAATTGCCATGCGCATCCATAATGGCAGCGACATTAAGTTCTATTTTGAGATCGGCAATTTCAATGTCAGTGCTATAAGGTAGATTGGATGGGTTATCGAGTAACTTTCTTTGATGGGATGGATCTTTATGAAAGCCATCAATACATCGCCCCATTAACCAATCTTCTGTTGCGCTAAAATCGGGCCACACACTGCGAAATTTAGCTTCGTGTTTTTTGAACAAAGAGAGCGTTTCGTGGTTGGTGTACGTTATCTCAAAATCACGGTCAATCATGACCATAGCAGTTTGTGCCTGATCCACAGCCGACTGCAACCGCAGAATGTTGGACTCTTGCTGCCTAAGCTCGGTGACGTCTTCCCATTCTAATGTGTTACCAGTGTAGTTACCTTGAGCATCGATGATGGCCCCTACATTAAGTTCCAGTAGCACGTCTTTGACTTGAATTGTCGCGGTATGAGGCATGTTGTTGGGGTTGGAAAGTAGCTGACGCTGGTGTGCTGGGTTGGCATGGAAGCCATCGATACAATTCCCTATCAGAAATTCTTCATCAGCGCTAAATCCGGGCCATGTCGATTGAAAAAGTAGCTCATGTTGTTTTAACAAATCCAAAGAACGCTTGTTAACGTAAGTTATGTTGAAATCCCGATCAATCATCATCAACGCGGTTTGTGCCGTGTTCAATGCGGAAAGCAGTTGCTCATTACTGATAGCCCCCGAGACACTGTTGGTCTCTCCCATTAGGTTGTCTTGGGATGGAGCAACAAACTGTCTTTCTGCTCTTTCTTTTTTTCGGTTCCAAAATGACATAACTTTACCTCTCACATGAGCGCTTTTTCTTCTGATAAGTTGTTGAGCTCTGCGACATTAAATAGAGCTTCCAAATTAATTAAGATCACATGTCCTTCTTTTGCCGGAACGATGCCGACTATGAAGTTTTTATCTACCGTTAACGACATATTGGGAGCAGGTTTAATATCGTCCGTGTCCAGTGCGTACACTTCAGATACCGCATCCACTATGATGCCTAATGGCTGTCCATGCGTATCGTTCAAAACAATCACAACCGTTGTTGCATTAATGCCTGCAGGTTCAAGATTGAAGCGTTTTCTCAAGTCAACAATGGGGACATACTCCCCCCGAATTTCTAAGACACCATTTAAATAACTGGGTGAATTCGGAACCGAACGTACGTTGCTCCAACCTCTGACTTCTCTAACATCCAGAATGGGTACTGCATATTCTTCTTCATCTAAGATGAAACTCAGGAATTCTTGTATTGCCATCATTCACCCTGCCTTGAGTATCGTTTCCATGTTGAGCAATTCATCGGTGTCTAACAGAGACATCACTTGCTCCTCCACGTTGAGAAGCCCAACCGTAAATGGGGTAACTGCAGAATCCCCCAGAGCAGGAGTCAATTCTTTATCACCTTGGCTCACCACATCGGAAACCGCATCGACAACCAGCCCCATCAATCGCTCTGTATCGGTACTTGCACAGCGAAGAACAAGTACCACAGTCGTCGGAAGATAAGCGCAATCACCAATGCCAAAACGAATACGGAGATCGACCACAGGCACAATCATGCCTCTTAGGTTAATGACCCCTTTTACAAAATCAGGAGATCGAGGAATGGGGGTTGGGCGCTCCCAAACTCGGATTTCTTCCACATCTCGAATGTCGATTCCATACAGTTCACCAGCCAAACAAAAACTTAAAAAATCAGCATTCTCACTGATCTCGCTATCGGAAATGGTGTCACCTTCGACAACCTGAAGTGCTTCGTTCACTGTGGCTCCCTAGGCTGCTATGCCGCCTTTGCTGTCTGACTGACGGTTTAAAAATGAGGTGATTAACCCTTGAATATCTAGGATCAAAGAAACCGAACCATCACCAAGAATGGTGGCACCTGAAATACCGGCAACTTTGCTGTAGTTAGACTCGAGGCTTTTAATCACAACTTGTTGTTGGTCCAGCAACTCATCGATCAATAACCCGACTCGATTGCCTGCCGCTTCGACCAAACAAAGAATCCGTCCTTCGAGCTCTCCGCTCTCTCCCATTTCAAACTCTTCATGCAAACGGAGTACTGGGATATTTTCCTCTCGGAGACGATACAATTCGACGCCACCTGCCGCGTGTTTCACACACTGTGTATCAATTTGAATGGACTCAATAATGGTCAGCAACGGAATAACGTAAACTTCACCAGCAACCTTAACCAGTTGCCCGTCTAATATGGCTAATGTAAGTGGCAAGCTAATGGTGAATGTACTGCCAGTACCGAGGCGAGATTCAACTTCAATATGCCCACCAAGCTCTTCAATATTTCTCTTAACTACGTCCATACCCACGCCACGACCAGAAATATCTGACACTTCATCTGCAGTAGAGAAACCAGGGGCAAATATCAGATTCACCACTTGTTTGTCGGTCATTTCTTCACGTCGTGATTCTGGAGGTAACACGCCCTTATCAACTGCTTTCTGCCAAAGTTTGTCGCAATTGATACCAGCGCCATCATCTTTCACTTCAATAATGATAGAGCCACCTTGATGGAAGGCGTTCAGCTCTATAACGCCCATATCTGGCTTTCCTTGCTCTTGCCTTTGCTCTGGAAGCTCTAAGCCGTGGTCGATTCCGTTTCTCACTAGGTGAACTAACGGATCCACAATGCGTTCCAACACGGTTTTGTCTAACTCGGTATTTTCACCTTTGATCTGCAAATCAACTTGCTTTCCTAAACGGCCGGACAAGTCCCGCACTAACCTAGGGAACCGACTAAAAGCAAAACTCATTGGAAGCATTCGAATATTAAGAACGTTTTCTTGAAGGTCTTTACTGTTTTGCAGAAGTTGGTCTAACCCTGACTTCAACTTCTCCAATTTATCGACCGTGAAATCATTGCCAATTTCAGTGAGCATTGATTGGGTGATCACCAACTCACCAACGAGATTGATTAAGCTGTCCACCTTGTCTATATCAACTCGAATGGAGCTCACGCTAGACTCGGATTTGGCGGGTTTACTCGCTGGCTTTGGAGTATCTTTGGGTTTTGCTACAGGCGCGTTGTCGGCTACTTGTGGTTCTTCCGGTGGAGTTTCGGATTGAGTCACCTCAGGCACTGGTGGAGCAACGTTTTCTTTTTTCGCACTTTCACGTTGCACTTCCAAGTCGCATTGGTCTTCTACCCATTCAAATATTTCGTGGATGTCTTCTTCAGCGATGCTACCAGCAAGCGTTATTCGCCAACTCAAATAGCAGAGCTCGGCTTCGATTTCGCTTAACTCTGGTAACTCGGATGTGTTACACACAATGTTGCAATCTGGGTCCAATTCAACAATTTCACCCAGTATTCTTAGCGGGTCATTACCACTAAAGAATAAATCGGAATGCGGAGTAAAAGAGACATGCCAAGGGGCACATTCAGATGCATTTTCAGTATGATCAGATGACACTTCCCCATCCTGCTTGTCAGAAGAAGAGGCTTGAGAAGCATCACTAGGTTGATTTTCCGCTGGCGATTCCAGTAATGTCGATAGCGCTTGATTCACTTCTTCTTTCAACGCCGACTCTACAGGTGTATCGGTTTCATACCCTTCCAGCATTTCAGTAATGCAATCGCCACTTTTCAGCAGAATGTCAACACTGTGCCGAGTAAGGCTCATTTGTCCGTTTCGGACTTCATCTAGGTAAGCTTCGACGTTGTGGGTGAATTCACTAATGTCGAGCAAGTTAAAAGTCGCTGCGCCCCCCTTAATAGAATGAGCGGCACGAAATATAGTATTGATGGTCTCTAGGTCAACACTCTCTGGATCGAGATCCAACAATACGGTTTCAAGCACTTCTAAGTTTTCACGACATTCCTCGTAAAACATTTTACGAAGTTGGTTCATGTCTAAAGCCATGGGTCACCTACCTAAATCTTGCATCACGTTCTCGATACAATGCTGTTTCTATATAACGCGCTTTAAGGTTTTTAGGAGAGTTTCTGGATTGAATGGCTTGACCAACCACCCCGTTGCTCCTGCCGACTTACCTTGTTGCTTTTTCTCCATGCTGGTTTCTGTCGTCAGCATCAAGATAGGAATGAATTTGTACTGGGGGTTTCCACGAATGGCTTTTACCAGCTCAAACCCTCCCATAACTGGCATATTTACGTCGGATATCACCACATCAAACTTGGTCATTTTTGCTTTTTTAAGTGCATCACTACCATCGTTCGCGGTTTCTACATCGTAACCCGCGTCCTTTAAAGTGTGACTAACCATTTGACGGATCGATACAGAGTCATCGACAGCAAGAATCTTAGTCATAAAAATCCCTCTCAATTCCTTAATTTTCAAACACACTTTGTAAGTCGAGTAACTTGATACTTTCTTGTAAGTCATCAGGAACATTGACAAGTTGTATGTCGGTATTTGCCTGCTTGGCACTAAAGAAAAGAGATGCCAATGCTTGCAATCCTGCTGCATCAACTCTAACAACGGAGGAAGCGTCTACAATTAGCTCTTCGTTGCTATCGAGCCATTGCTGATACTCATTTTTGATGTTTAGGACGTTACCAATCTCTAAGGATTCTTCTAGTTGACGTTCCATGTATCCATCCCTTCGACCTAGCCATTATCGGAGTTGACGTTTATTTTGAGTGTAGGAGGGATTCTTTGTTTATCAACAATAAAAGTACGTAATCGGCTCAATCGGTACTCATGTACGAACAGGATTGCACATTGAGTTTGTAGGCGCTTATTTGCATTTTAGTTTCAAAATATTACTGATAAACAAATATATACAACAAGTCTCACCTACAAAAGAGCCATGCTCGATAAGTGTTTTTAAGGCTCAATTTCAATGTTGAAAATAATTTATTTTTTGTGCTAGAAGAAGTGAGATTTTGACAGAAGAATTGGACGAAATATTGAAATTTACAGTGTAAATTTCAGAATGTTAGCGTTTTGCGTTGCTGTTGAAGCTTGGTTAAAAAAGAGCATATTTAGCAGCCTACGAACATCAAAACCCGTCAGACTATGAAAATAGAAATTTACGCTTTACGATTTACACTGTAAATCATTGAGTGCAATCGACACTTGCTCACGCAAGTATGCGTCTAGCGCTTTCCTTCCAGTGAAACCGTACAGATTTGAAGTCCTAGACCAAGTTTGATGTTGCAAAAACAAAGTGATCAGCGGATAGAGCGATACTTGGTGAGATTGAGGCAACGTAGAAACCAGCCATTCACTTAAGATGTGACTGATAGACTCTTCGCCATTTCCACCATCAGCGTAGCGAGAAAGCATTCGGAATTGATGATCAGATAATACCTGTGTTTCCGGTTGCCATTGCATAAAAAACTGAGAAATCAATTTCGGCTCAAGTGTGTTTAACTCTTTAGATAGCTGCGAAACAAAGTTTTGTTGCCAATATTGAATGGCATTTCTAAACCAAGATAACTGAGCAATTGGGCACACCATAATGACAGAGTGGCAACCACTGGCTTGATCCCTTGTATTTCCAACTCGAACTACTTGATATTGATTTTCTTGCCAGAAGCGAAGCAATTCATCGGTTGCACCAAAGCTAGTGGACAAGTACTGAATACCATCTATACGAGCATGTAGCTCAGACAACATTTTTGCACCTACCCCCTGTCTTTGAACTTCTGGATGAACCGCGATTCTCATCACCCTCGCACTCTTCTGCTGTGCCGCTTCATCGAACCCTAAATGATTAGCAATACTTGCCGGGACTAAATGCCCTTTTGGTCGCCTTTTACCGCTCACAATACCTGAAATCACGTCCAAAGAAAGATTGCCCTCCCTTATGACGGTGATAACGCCAACCAAGCTGTTGTCCGCAACCGTGAGCCACAATTCGACATTGCTATCATTGAGTATCTGAAATAAATCATTAGGGGTCGTTTGATAATGAGCATTAACCAAAAGACCAAAACAACGTTTAAGAAGGGCTTTGTCTTCAACAAGCTCGTTTTTATTCTGGCGAGATAAAGTGAAATGCTGACTGTCCACTTCCGATGGCATGTTGATTTTCTCAAGATCAGCATCCAATAAAAACGCATCAAACAGCCAAGATTCAACTGGGTCATCTTCCGCCCATCGAATCGGCTGATTCAAAGATATGGAACGCCACCCAGCACGATGTTGTTGCAGCCATTGAGTAAACTTAAGGGTAAACCCTCGACCGCATCCTTCATATCCATGTACGGTGGTCGAGAAGACCATTCGGTGATACCGCTCAGTCATTTGAATAAGAAGAGGAATAGGAACCGCCGATGCTTCGTCCACAATCAGTAAATCGCAATCTGGTAACGTCGATAGCAATTCATCAGGAGCAATAAATCGCAAACTGCTCCCGTTTGCCTTTTCTACAATATGCTTGGTAATGCGAGCTTCGAGACCAAGTTGTCGTTGAGCATGTTCAAATATAGGTGCGATAGCGCTTGTCGAAGGTGCCGTAACAAGAATCTCAACTTTACGGGTCAGCATCATTTTTGCTGCCGCAATACCAATTGCAGAAGACTTCCCTCTCCCTCTGTCTGCTGTCATAACAAGTGGTCGTTTTCGCTTTCCTGTTAACACTTTTTGAACGGCATCAATCGCCTTTCGTTGGTCTGCGTATTGAAGAGTACTCGCTTTAGGCATTTTTTCAGGAAGTGCCGGTATCTCGACTGATGGACCTATTTTTATCACACTTGCCACGTGGGCTTTCAACCAACGTGCACCTAAATTATTCTCCAATTTATGAAGGTTAATTAAGAAAACAACTCCGCCACCCACAACAGCACCGCAAGCTGCGGTAAAACTGTTGGCATCGAATCCGTCAGTGCAATCGTAGATAAGCGCTCTCATTTCAGAGCCGAGTAATTTCGTTCCGTACTTAAAGGGTTTTGTAGTGGCTCCGAGGAACGGATTCCCTCCAAGTTTGTACACATTTCCTTGGTTTGAGGTTATGTCGTCGTGGCTAGAGGATATGTTTTCAACCGCTGGATTTAGTGTTGTTTCGACCCACTCCTCATCCCCTGACATCTCCACCAAATAGCGATGTTTATTGTGATTGGCAATGTCAAAAAGCTGGATAATGAAGTCCGAATGGGTCACGTAAAACCTGCATCAAATAATCTGAGAATGAGGGCATGGTATCAGTGATCCAGCGGCAAGCTCAAGAAGGCAAAGATGGAAAGAGCTCCCTATTGCGCGTTCCTAATTGCAAAAGAAAAAAGCCGCTTAACAAAGCGGCTTTTCGAAACAAGAATAAACAACGGTTCTCTAAGAGAGTTTTTCCTGCAAAAAGGCTAATATTTCATCCATCGTTTGGTTATCGACCTTTTTCATATTCAAAGATAGTGCATTGCCTTTTCTAGTGTAGCTTACGCGACCTTTCACTAAATCCACTTTTTCAGAGCTTGCTGCTTTCTTACTTGGAGACAGTTCTTCGATCCAAGCTTCAAGCTGCTCTGTCACTTCTTTAGTAATACGGCTAACCCCTTGGGTTTGCGAACTTTGCCACACATAACCGCTTTTGCCATGACACTTTTTCAATAACGATTTCTGCTGATCTGCCGTTAGCTGGAAAAATTGTTTATGCAGTTTAACAATGGTTGGACGACCTAAATCGCCAACATTTGGGTATGCACGAAGTAACTCAAGCGGAAGAGCAGCAGCTTTCAACGCACCACTCACTAACGCTTCACTGCATTGAAATAACGCTGCCAAAGCTTTTTGGTCTGCCGCTTCTTTGCTGTCTAATTTCGCCTGCATTTCACGACCACGCTCGTACAACGATAACGGCTTATGGGCATTCGCTACATCAGATAGAAACTTAGCGTGCTCTGTTTCAATATTTTCAGCAACGTAGATTAAGAAGTCTCGTTTGGCCAAAATACACGACATACGACGTCGGCTACCATCAAGAACTTCAATCTTTCCATCACGAGTTCGACGACCAACAGCTGGGTATTGCTGCCCTCTTTCTTCCAAGGTCGTTAAGATATCGGAAAGCGCGTGCTGGTTGAGGAAAGACTGCTCACGGGCATTTTGCTCAAATACCAGCGTGTCTGATTCCACTTTATCTGCAGGAATTTTCACAAGTTCAAACGAAACCAAATCCTGACCCGCAACGGCAAGTTCGATAAACTGCGCCTTTTCTTTAGCAGCAGTTTGAGCTTCTTGTGGAGATGTTGCTCGGCGCTTATTCGCTTTACCAAACAACTTTGCATTCAATTCGGATGTTTTCAGTGCCATAAATTAAGACTCCTGATTGAGTGATGACCAGTGACTGTGCATTACGCGCTCTAATTCCAATGCGCTTTTTTGGACGGCATCTTGCGCCGTAGAAAGGGTTTTCTTACCCCCTTCAAAGTCTCCGACCGTTAAGTCAAATACTGTGCTGTAAGTATCAGCACAAGTTTCAAAAGCACGGCTACGAGGAATCGTCGCCATCATCACTTGTTCACCTAAAAGGTAATTCATTTCTGTAAGTACAGAGACTTGTTTTTTGTTGTCATCTTCAAACATAGTAGGCATTAAGCGAACAAACTCAAGCCCCTTCCAATCGTCTGGGAACATTTCGTAAACCGTTGGAAGATGCTGGAAAAAGTTAACAGTAGACGCCCAATCCAACCTCTTCGCTGCACAAGGGATCAAAAGTGCGTTAGAAGCGTACATCGCATTCCAAACTAATGGATCGACATGTGGACCGGTATCAATCATGACGATATCAAACTCGTCCGCAATTTTGTCTATCAGCTTCTCTTTTAATAAGCGGACAATATCCAAAGATGCATCTTGAGATAAGCTCTGCCATGCTTCCGCATTAAACATTGCATCTTCAGGGAACGCTGAAATCGTCTTCAAATTAGGATACTGGGTAGAAAGCAAAACGTTCTTTTGCAGAAACTCCGTATCGACTTCTACACCTTCTGGAACATTATCAAGCATGATATCGACAGCAGAATAAATGTTGTCATGCTCTGTCACGCTAATTTGTGGGTTAAGAAACAGTCGTAACGAACCTTGAGGATCAAGGTCAATTAGGCAAATACGGTAACGCTTATCCAGGTTTAGGGCTAAACAAGCAGCAAGGTGAACGGCAGACATAGACTTACCTGTGCCACCTTTCTGATTTTGTACGTTAACAATCCACGGTTTATTATCGCCATTCTTCTTACGTTCATGGAACTTAGGAATCCCCGCTGCATCCATCAACATATGCGCTTCTTGAAGAGAGATCGAATAGTGATTAGCGTTATTCTTTGTGAACTGGTGCCCGTTCTCTTCTAGTTTCCCGATAGCGTCATCTAGTTTACGCCTTGTTAACCCCGAACGAGTCTCCATCAACGCTTTCGACATGGGAGGAAAATGATCGTCACTGCGTTCTTCTAATACAATTTCAATTCGGTCGGCTTGAACTTGCTGAGTCTGTTCAGCCAACTCGATGAGATTTTCTATTGTTTTTTCTCGTTTCATCTTTAAGCATCCAAACGAATTAACTATTTTGCATTGTACAGCATTACCTAACTTAAACAATAAAAAGGTGAACACGTACTTTTGAGCGAAATCACATTAAATAAAGCTATTTAGACGAATTCCCTGCAAAATTAAAAATTTCATGATTTAAAAAACATGTAACTTAGTTTACATACCGGACCAGATTTAAAGTGTTACAGCATCACTTATTTACACTGTAAACGAAATCTGATCAGCAGAACCGTAAAATAAATACCGTAGAAATAGAGATGGGCATTTTTCAAACAAAGTAATAACTAAAGTGAAGAGTCAAAGCCCAAATCTTATTATGTTAGAAAAATTCTACTTTTCACACGCTAGCACCTTCGAGCTGGCTGGCTATACAAAAAAGCGAACTATTTCTGAGAAAGTACGATTTTCAATACAGCCATATCGCTCGGCGCAATAAGTCCTCGTAAAAATGAATACAACCTATTGGATTTTTTAAAAATACTCGCCGACAAAGAACGGGAAGGATAGAAACCAAACCTATATTTGGTTCCAAGCTCCTTAGAAAGACAATATTCATAATTCCACCTTCCGTTTCAATTCACGCCTCTCTAGCCATAAAGACGCAGGAATGATGAGTTTTTTCTAACTTCTTTGACGATGAAATGGGACAAAAGACAAGCTCCAAAGGGCGATTTTCTTGGGTTTAAAGGAGTAACAGGACCTTTTTACCCCTTAAAAATCAACGGAACGATTATTGAGCGCCCACAAATTACGGGGGGTGTAAATTGAATTTATAGTAAGAGATGTCTCAACTTCTTCTAAGCAGATATCAAGACAAGTTCGCGATTACGGATGCATGATCAAGGGAGCACATCTTGATCATGCTTTCAGGCATAAATAGTCGCTTAGGAAGCATGATCATGGGAAATATCGGTGTAAATACCACTTCATTGCTAGCCGCTTCACACAGATCCATTTCGGATCAATGATCAAGTTGTATTCTTCCCTCGGAAGCATGAAAATTATCGACCAACTTACAGAGAGTGTAGATTCAATAAGGCATTGCTTATTTCTACAAGTAATAGAGTCGTAAAATTAGTGTCATCCAATGAACACAAACGTTTAGCGATAAAACCTTGATCATGCTTCGGAGAGAGTGGGCTGTGGAAAAGTTTCGGAGCTTGATTGTTTACAGTGCTAATTCAATCGAATTACAAAACAAATATGGTTGTTCTTGATATTCATACTTGATCATTGATCCGTATCACCCGTTATTTTAATAGCCAAACGAAATGCCAAGTGTGGATAACTTGTTAAAGCTCTTTGATCATTGTTTCGTGAAGCACTTGATCATGGGTTCGATCTATTGATGATCATCGTTTCTAATTTTTTTGATCATGCTTTCAATAACTTAATGATCATCGTTTCGAGGTTTACATGATCATGCTTCTGAAAGCTAAAAAATAAACTCTATTATTTTCATTGGCTTACGGGGGTATTTACGCCCAGATCATATGATCACTTAATCAATTTAGATCAATTAAATCATAAAGATCAGTTTTTTTAAGAGCAGTAATTTTTTCTTTATTTATGAATAATTTTTCTTTACTCTTTCGGAAAGATAGCAGAATTACGGTCAAGCGGCCATGGATAACAA